>CAMWMM010000187.1 GCA_947175285.1 uncultured Lachnospiraceae bacterium | reverse complement strand
AAACCTAAGACGGATTCATTATTTAATAAATATACTTTATTAAATAGCAGACTAAGTGAGGAGAGAAAATACCATGGCTATAAAAAAGAAAGCAGTTATTTTTGATATGGATGGAATTATTTTTGACAGCGAACGGCTGATTCTGGATTGTTGGGAGAAAGTGGGGGAAAAGTATCAATTTTCCGGTATCAGAGAGGTTTGCATCGACTGTATCGGGACGAACAGTGTAAAGACCAGAGAAATTATCAGTTCTTATTATGGGGAATCGTTTCCGTATGACGAATATAGAAAGGAAGTTACCGGGCTGTTCAGAGAATATGTTCAAACGAAAGGAATGCCGGTTAAAAAAGGCGTCAGGGAACTTTTGCAATATCTTCAGGCGGAGAAAATCCCAATCGGACTTGCCTCGTCAACCAGATTAGCCGTTGTGGAGGAAGAATTGCGTCAGGCGGGATTATATGATTACTTTCAGGTTGTTATGGGGGGAGATCAATTAAAAAGGAGCAAACCGGAACCGGATATTTATTTGCTGACCTGTGAAAAAATGGGAATCTTGCCGGAATACGCATATGCAATCGAAGATTCCTATAATGGCATTCGTTCCGCTTACAGTGCCGGTATGATGCCGATTATGGTGCCGGATATCTTACAGGCGGACGATGAGATGAAGAAGAAAAGCATTGCCGTATTGCAGGATTTGTTTCAGGTGAAGCAGTATTTTCAGGAGAAGGGGTGTCTGAATGGCAGGGAATCTGATTAAAGACGAAAATTTGAAGGTGTTAAGGAGTGTTTTGCGTAAGGAAAGGGAAGCTACGAAACCGCAGCTCGCGGAGAAAACAGGTCTCAGTGTTGTCACGATACAGTCGCTAATAAAAACATTAGTGGAAAACGGTGAGGTGTTAGAAGGGGAGATGGTGCAGCCCAAATTGGGAAGACCGGCAATCACCTATCGCTTTCATGAACGTGCCAGACTGGCGCTAATTATTTTTATGTATGAAAAAAACGGAAAAGATACGGCAGTCTGTGAAGTATGTGATTTGTATGGCGTCAGCATGGAACGGACGGAAAAGAGACTGGAGGATGTTTCCAAAGAAAGTTATGATGACATGATTGAAGAAATGTTAGAAAAATATCCTGAGATTATGATAATCGCATTGGGGCTTCCGGTTGTGGAGAGAGACGGCATGATTCTTGCAAGCGACTATCCCCGGCTGTTGAATGTGAATTTAGAAGATTATCTGTCAGAAAAGTTTCAACGGAGGGTTCTGATAGAGAATGATGTGAATGCGGCGGTTTTCGGATATGCGATGCAGGAGGAAAAAGAGTGTGTCGCGGGAATTTATATGCCGTTTAAGTATCCTCCGGGAGCAGGAATTTGTTTGAATGGAAAAGTACAGCGCGGCAGAAACGGTCTGGCGGGAGAAATCAGGCTCTTACCATCCTCCATTGACTGGGAGCATTTTACTTATGAAAAAGAAGCGGTTGAAGAATACCTCTTACAGACGATGAAGGCATTATTTTGCTTCTATAATCCGGATAAGCTGGTGCTGTACAGTGAAACCATAGATGAGAGTCTGTTCGGGAAGTTGAAACAAATGTGTGAAAGCCGCATCGAAAAACTGCTGATTCCGGAAATGGAAATAAAAAAGGACTTGAAAGAGGATTTTGAGGTCGGTATGATACAGATTGCCCTGCGGGAAATTTTGTGATATGTGCTCTTTTCGGGAGAGTGGATTTCTTTTATAAAAAATTCTAATTTTTTTCAGATTTCACCCCCAAATGATGCAAAAATGATGCAACTCTGTATTACAATATAGGAAAATATGCAAAAGGCATAGATTGATTGCAGACGAAAGAGCAGGGTCATAGTGTGAAAAAGGTATGGTGATTGAAATGAAAAAAAGAATAATAGAAGCAGCGGTGTCGGTGTTAGCGGTATGGATGATACTGGCAGGCTGTAATGCTGCAGAAAAAGACAAAGAAACATCCCGGATACAGACGGAGACAGAAGGTACAGATACAGTATACGCATCCGAGGAAACAGCGGCGGAAACCGATATGGAAACCGGCTATGCAGGAGCGGAAGACGCTGCGGATTCAGAGACTGCATCGAATGAAGCAGAGAATGAAATTCTGCCGGAAGAAGCTTATAGATATGCCTATTATGACTTTTTAAAGGAATATGCGGAAGCTGGTGTGAACAGCGGC
This sequence comes from uncultured Lachnospiraceae bacterium, assembly GCA_947175285.1. Next base: position 6,471 of record CAMWMM010000187.1, on the reverse strand, counting down.
AATTTGTCTGAAAAATCAGGGGAGGTAAAATTTGCGCTTGCCTATATTGATGATGATGAGATTCCGGAATTGTTATTGGTAGGGGGTTATTTCAAAGCTATAGCGGTGGAGGTTTATGCGTATGCCGATGATGCAGTGATAAAATTGTTCAGTTTTAATTCTGACAACGGAAGCATAGGTTATGTTGAGAATCAGGGATATATCTTCAGCGGCAGATTCAATTATACTGGAGGAGTGGAAAGATTTTATGATTTCTATGATGTGGAGAATGGTGAGATAAGTCTTATCAGCACATTGCATGTGTCGCTGCCTGACGAGGAGGAAACTTGGCTGTATGAGGCAGATGAAGTATCGATTGACGAAGATATCTTTCATGAAAGATTTAAAGAATTGCGTGATGAGAGAGAGTATACATGGATTAATGGTACTGATGGGACTTCTATTGGAGATACAGAACTTGCGCAGTTACGGACGGGAGAACTACAGGGATTATTTTTGACACAGGAAGAACTTTTTAAAAAGAGGATTTTAGGTAATTGCGAAGAGGATGAATCAGCCATTGTCTGGATGGATTACGATGATTATGACGGGGATGGAAACCATGAAATGTTTGCACTCTGCGGGAAATGCAGCGAATCATATGGGCAAAAATATTATAGCGGAACACTCTGGTATGTGGATGCAGATGATTGTATGCCATTACGCAGAGAAACATATCGTATGATGGACGGAAAGATGGAGTTAGCGCCGGATGCGAAATATCTTTTCTTTTATATGGACTATAATTTTACGGCAAATATTACCGAGATATGGACTGTTGTAGATGGCAGACCAACAGAAGACAGATTTTCCCAGATGGGGCAGGTAGTATACCGCGGAGGAAGCGATTTTGAAATCTGGATGGATGCATACGACGGCTGTTATTGGCTGGAGGATGATTTATGGACCGAACATACTTATAAGCCATATTTTTATTATTATGATGAAGAAACTGCCGGACTTGAAAAATATGCGGGTGAAATTATCTCTAAGGAGGCGTTTGTGCAGCTTTCCGGGATTGATCTGATAGCGGAAATAGAGGCGGAAGGATATGAAACAGGGGATATTATCAGATGGGAGAATGATATTATAACGATTAATTATGCGGTTCCCCCGCAGGATAAGCCGGGTGAAAGTTCGACAATCTCATATAATAATATCATTTGGGATAATGCGGCAAAAGATTACTGGCTGAAGGAAGGGATTACTTTATGGAAAGATGCAGGGGTAGGCGGAAGTTTCAGCTTGTCAGTGGGGATAGGTGACGGATGGGAACTGAGCAGGGAAATGACGGATGAAGAATTATGTAAACTTGCGCGGCAGTATTATGAAAAGTATCATGACGGTTTTTCGCCGGAGATAGTCGAGGTTGTGAGCTGGGAGTACGGTAAGGCAGTGATTCGGCTGTATGACAACATGGAAGACCATACTGCAACATATGACTGGTATACCGTAGACAGAAAAACCGGTATCGGGGAAAATTTACTTTCTGAGGAAGTTAATTTACTGGAATAAGGAAAACTGATATAATAACGTGAGAAAGATTTGCTTTGCAAATCTTTCTCACGTAGAAGAATGCCCAAAATACGGGCATTCTCCCGGCAAGTGTAAGAATGGAGGTCTATCATGGAAGTCATATTGCAGAATCTGACAAAGAAATTTCCGAGTCGTGACAGGAAGAAGCAGGAAGATGTGATTGCTGTCAATGATTTTACGTTTAAAATACCGGACGGAAAGCTGATTGGACTGCTTGGTCCGTCGGGATGCGGTAAGAGTACGACGCTTAATTTGATAAGCGGTCTGCAGAAGCCGACCAGCGGTAAAATATTTTTCGGGGAGGATGATGTTACCGATTTGCCGCCGGAGCATCGGGGAATCGGTCTTGTCTTTCAGAACTATGCGCTTTATCCTCATCTCAGTGTAAAGCAGAATATTCTGTTTCCGTTGCAGAATCTGAAAGGCAAGGACAAGCTTTCCAAGGAGGAAATGCTGAAAAAGGCTTATGAAGCGGCAAAACTGGTACAGATAGATGAGCTGATGGAGCGTAAGCCGGGTGAATTGTCCGGCGGACAGCAGCAGCGTGTGGCGATTGCCCGCGCTCTGGTGAAAATGCCGCGAGTGCTTTTATTGGACGAGCCGCTTTCCAATCTGGATGCCCGTCTGCGTATACAGACGCGGGAGGAAATCAGGAGAATCCAGAGAGAAACAGGGATTACCACGATTTTTGTTACACACGACCAAGAGGAGGCTATGAGTATCTCCGATATGATTGTCGTGATGAAAGACGGCGTCGTACAGCAAATCGGAAAGCCGCAGGATGTGTATGACAATCCGGCGAATCTTTTTGTGGCAAAATTCCTTGGAACGCCGCCGATTAATGTATTTGACGCTCAGATTCGGGAGCATAAGTTATGGATAGGAGAGGACGCTGTTTTAGACGTTGCAGAGGGCGGCAGCCGGGATGTATATGCAGGTATCCGACCGGAAGGATTTATTCTGCGGGAGGATGCCCCTCTATGCTGTGAATTAAGCGGTGTGGAGGTTATGGGACGTGATATCAGCGTTGTATCGACACATAAGGCGTCTTTGAACCCGACGGTACGCGCGATTATCGGAACGGATAATAAAGTAAATATTGATAATACGTCTGTCAGGTTTGCGCTTCACCCTCACAAAGTGTTCTTTTTTGATAAAATGACAGAGAAAAGATGGAAGCCGGGAGAGGAGCAGGGTGTTTGATATGGAAAAGAAAAAAATCAACTGGAATGCTCTGAAAGGCTGGCTGTATTTACTGCCCGCCATACTTTTTCTGGGAATATTTATGGTTTATCCTTTGATAGATGTATTTGTATACTCCTTTGAGGAAGGGTATAATTCGGCGTCGCAGACTTATTTCGGGATTGGCGCATATAATTATTCCTATGTGCTTCACGACCATTATTTTTTGCAGGCGGTGAAAAATACATTTCTGTTGGTTATTATCACGGTGCCTTTATCTACAGGACTTGCGCTGCTTATTTCCGTAGGATTAAGTTCCGTTAAACCGCTTAGGAATCTGTTTCAGACCATTTATTTCCTGCCGTATGTGACGAATACGCTGGCTGTCGGTCTGGTCTTTATGATTTTATTTAAAAAGACGGCATATACGGACGGGCTTGTCAACCTGATTATCACATGGTTTGGCGGCAGCTCGGTGGATTTTATTGACGGGCCGTACTGGGCGAAGATGTTTGTTTTATGCTTTTATACGATTTGGATTGTCATGCCCTTTAAAATCCTGATTCTGACAAGTGCGCTTGCCTCGGTCAATGAGGAATATTACCGCGCGGCAAAAGTGGACGGCACATCGAAATTCAGGACTTTCATGAGGATTACGCTGCCGATGATTTCTCCAATGCTGTTTTATTTGATTATTACGGGATTTATCGGCGCATTTAAGGCATACAGCGATGCGGTGGCGTTATTTGGCACGAATTTGAATGCCGCGGAAATGAATACGATTGTCGGCTATGTTTATGACATGCTTTACGGCGACAGCGGCGGATATCCGTCCTATGCGTCTGCGGCGGCAATTATACTGTTTGCCATTGTGCTTACGATTACCTGTATCAATCTGCTTGTCAGCAAAAAGAGTGCACTGAAAGGATTATAAAAATGGATTATCAGAAAATTGAGAAAAAAGCAAAGAGCCGGGAGGCGGTTTTGAAGGCAGTCACTTATGTGCTGTTGGTTTTCTGGGCATTTATTGTGCTGTTTCCTTTTTACTGGATGCTGCTTACATCAGTTAAAAGTTACGGCGCATATAACTCGGAATATGTTCCGAATTTTTTTACACTGTCACCGACCATGCAGAATTATGCGGATGCTTTTACGGCAGTTCCGCTTGGAAAATATTTTATGAACACGGTGATTTTCACCGTAGTGACAACGGCGGTTATGGTAGTGGTGATTACGCTTGCGGCGTTTGCCTTCGCCAGACTGGACTTTAAGGGGAAAAATATTGTGTTCATGATTTTTCTTTCTTTAATGATGATTCCGACCGAATTGGTTATCATCACAAATTTTGTAACGATTACTGACTGGAACATGCGGAACAGCTTTCCGGGACTGATTTTACCGTCAGTCACCTCGGTTTTTTATATATATCTCTTGAAAGAAAATTTTGAGCAGATACCGGACAGCCTGTATTATGCGGCAAAAGTGGACGGTACATCAGATATGAAGTATCTGCTTAAAGTGATGGTGCCGATAGCAAGGCCTACTTTGATAACGATAACCATATTAAAAGTGATAGAATGCTGGAATTCTTACGTGTGGCCGAGACTGATAACCGATGACGAAGCTTACTATCTTGTATCAAACGGGATTCAGGAGATTCGGGAAAACGGATTCGGACGGGAAAATATTCCGGCGATGATGGCGGCGGTTGTAGTGATTTCCGTGCCGTTGATTGTCTTATTTCTGCTGTTTCGCAATAAGGTAATGGCAGGTGTGTCAAGGGGAGGATTGAAAGGATGAAACAGGCAGGAAAACGTGGAATATTGCGGCTGTGTGTATTGGCGTTATTTATCGGCTGTTTATTGACTTTGACAGGCTGTCATGGCAGAGAAGGCATGGAGGCTTTTGAGATACCGGAGCAGTTCGATTCTTCCAAAGAGTATGAGATTACTTTCTGGGCGAAGAATGATACCAATAAGACGCAGACGACGATTTATGAACAGGCGATTGCCGACTTTGAGGCGCTTTATCCGAATATTACCGTGAATCTTCGCTTATATACGGATTACGGGAAGATTTATAATGATGTTATCACAAATATTGCAACGAATACGACGCCCAATGTCTGTATTACTTACCCCGACCATATTGCAACCTATTTGACGGGAGTTAATCAGGTTGTTCCGTTAGAGGAGCTTTTTACGGATGAAAAATATGGTCTTGGCGGGAGTGAAGTGCGTTTTCAGTCTCCGACGGATGAGGAAATGATTCCGCAGTTTCTGGAAGAGTGCCGTTTTGGCGGACACTATTATGCCATTCCCTATATGCGTTCAACGGAAGCCTGCTATATCAATAAAACTTATGTGGAGGCTTTGGGATATACACTGCCGGATGTACTTACATGGGATTTTATCTGGGAAGTTTCCGAGGCGGCGATGGCACAGGACGAGGATGGCAACTTTTTAATAAACGGACAGAATGTACTGATTCCGTTTATTTATAAATCGACCGATAATATGATGATTCAGATGCTGCGTCAAAAAAATGCCGGATATTCTACGGATGACGGCGAGATACTGATTTTTCACGATACGACAAAAGAGCTGCTCTTGACGATAGCGGAACACGGTAAGAGCAGGGCATTTTCAACATTTAAAATATCAAGTTATCCCGCGAATTTCTTAAATGCCGGACAGTGCATCTTTGCAGTGGATTCTACTGCGGGTGCAACATGGATGGGAACGAATGCTCCTTTATCCGATATCAGCGAAGATAATATAGTGGAATTTGAAACGGTGGTAATGCCGATTCCGCAGTTTGATACGGCGAATATGCAGATGATTTCACAGGGCCCCTCCGTTTGTGTTTTCAATAAAGATAATCCGCAGGAAGTTCTTGCGTCATGGCTGTTTGCCCAGTACCTTCTGACGAATGAGGTGCAGATTGCCTATGCCGAAACGGAAGGATATATACCGGTTACTGCAAAAGCACAGGATTCCCCGGAATATCAGGACTATCTTTCCCGTTGCGGTGAGGATAATAATAAGTATTACGAGATTAAAATTCAGGCATCACAGTTGTTGCTTAACAACATTGATAATACCTTTGTAACGCCGGTATTTAACGGTTCGGCTTCTTTGCGGGATGCTGCAGGACAGATGGTTGAGAATACGGTGAAATCGGTTCGGAGAAAAGAGACGGTTGACGAGGAATATATTGAAAATCTGTATAACGATATTTCTTCCTTATATCGTTTGGACCAGTTGACAAGGCAAAATTCTATGAGCGCTTCCGGCAGGGCGGATTTGGGTGAATTGCCTGTAGAAGCGCGTATTCTGCTGTCGGCTTTGGGAGCTGCCTGGGCACTGATGCTTATTTATGTTGCAAGCCTGTATCTGAAAAAGAAGCGAAATCGGCAATAATGCTTGTTTTCCCATTTTTTCAGGCATGCTGTTAGAAACCGCCTGTTTATCCTATGCACAGATATTCGCTTTTTGTGATTCGGCTTTGCATATATCATAATATCTTTATCTGCTTTCCTACTGTTGGTAAATGCAGCCGTCCGGTTGCCCCTGTGTGGAAATTTCAGAAACGGGATGCTGTAAATGTCCATCGTCTGATGCCTTTTCTAAACACCGTGCCAAGCGGGGGATGTATGTCAGCGCTTCCCTGCCCTGACATACATTCCCGCTTTTGCACGGATGACGAAAAGGC
>CAMWMM010000186.1 GCA_947175285.1 uncultured Lachnospiraceae bacterium | reverse complement strand
AACTATACCTGTAAGGCAGGACTGTTTCAATAAATGTGTAATAAGTCTTACGCTGACTGTAAAAAGTTACAGATATCTGCTGGTCGGTTCTGGATTTGGAATGAAAATACTACACGGGAAAACTGGGATACATCTGGTGTAATCGCGACAAAAAATCCCTTCCGGTTTTGTATATTCCGAAAGGGATTTTTGTATTTCATATGCAGTTGGACTTTTTTCGACGTGAAACACTCCCTCGTCTGCAGGCAGTTATGTTTTTCGTCGGTCTGTCATGGCAGTCAGTATAAACAATACTTTCAAGGCAGGCTTTCTGACAAACCTGCTGCCCATATACACCAAAATAAACAGTACAGAAGATCACCCGTAATGTATGGGAGTTCTCTTGAAAGCTCAAACTCTTTAAATCTCCTAATTTTTTGTTACCACTAAATTTTTTTCACCTCTACGTTTTATAACATTTTAGCTTTTCTTCCTTTTATGAATTTTACAATAAAACATATAACATACCACTCAAAATATGCGTCCCCTTGTTGTACAAGATATCTTTCAAACGTCCACTACAACCAAAGGCGACATTTTCATTTTTAACTCTTTTTCATGGCAGTCCCACGATGAGTCTCATACCACTGTTAAAATTTTATAACAGAACTTCCTAGGCTCAGATCCTGCGTCCCCTCATCCTTTTTTTGCTCTTCTGTTTAACACCATATCTGTCTTACTAAAAATAGCCATACAGAGAACGTTACAAAATAATTCTCTGTATGGCATATGGAAAGAAAATGATCAATTATTTAATGAAGCTTACCTGTTTGCAGATTTCTTCAATCGCCTTATCCTTTCTCTCGTTAAATATAACCTTATTTTCCTCAAAAAGATTGCGTCCCTCTGTGTCAATGGACACGATCAACGGACCAAACTCTTTTACACGGCAGTGCCACAAGGTCTCAGGCATTCCCAAATCACGCCACTGTGCATCAACAATCTCCTCTACCTCAGTAGCTGCCACAACGGCGTTTCCTGCAGGGAATACGCAGTGTATTGCTTTATAATTTTTACATGCATATTCCGTGTTTGGTCCCATACCGCCTTTACCGATAATTACCTTGACACCTGTTTTCTCAACAAAATCTTTTTCAAACTTTTCCATGCGCATGCTGGTAGTCGGTCCTACGGAGACCATTTCAAATTTATCATTTTCCAGTGGTCGGATAATTGGACCCGCATGGAAGATAGCCGCATCCCTTACATTTACGGGAAGCTCACGCCCAGCTTCTACCAAGCGTCTGTGCGCCACATCACGGCAGGTTGTCATGCTCCCGTTTAAGTAAATAATATCTCCAATATGTATATCAGCTAAATCCTCCGCTGATATAGGTGTTGTCAAAATCTTTTTTCCATCTTTTATTTCCAACATTATAAAGTCACCCCCGAATGTGTAGTAATTGTATAATTCAAATCCTTATCAAATACGATATGTCCGCGTCTGTGCGACCAGCACCCTACATTTACGGCCACACCGATCGTGGACGGATGTCTTGCCGTATTTTCTATATGGACGCCCATAACAGAATATTTTCCACCCATACCCTGTGGCCCGAGCCCGATTGCATTGATACCATCCTCAAGCAGTTTTTCCATAGAAGCAGCACGTTCATTTTCGTTATGACTTCCAAGCGGACGCATCAATGCCTTTTTTGAGAGCAATGCTGCCGTTTCCACCGACGTGGCTACACCAACGCCTACCAAAAGCGGAGGGCATGCATTCAGTCCGTAAGATGTCATTACATCCATAACAAATTTTGTAACGCCTTCATAACCTGCGCCCGGCATTAAAACCATAGCTTTTCCCGGAAGGGTACAGCCGCCGCCTGCCATATATGTATATATCTCACACTGGTCGCTGTCGGGAACAATATCCCAAAATACCGTAGGTGTTCCTTTTCCGACGTTCTTTCCTGTATTATACTCATCAAAGGTTTCTACACTGTTGTGGCGCAGTGGAGCCTCAAAAGTAGCTTTCACCACTGCTTCCTTCAGCAGAGCTTCCAACTCGCCGATCAGCGGGAATTGTGTTCCGCATTTTACCCAGAACTGCAGAACGCCTGTATCCTGGCAGCTTGGTCTGTTCAGTTCCTTTGCAAGCTTCTGGTTCTTTTTCATTGTTTCATAGATTACCTTTGACAGCGGGCTGTCCTCTTTTTCTGCCAGCTCATCCAGCTTAGCAATAATGTCGTCCGGCAGCACTTTACCAATATAGGACACAAAATTTGCCATATAATTAGTAAGCTGCTCCACCTGTTGTTTCTTATCCATTTCTTTGCCTCCTTATTTATATAATAATTTTATGTTATATATCATTTATCCTACGGGAAGAACGGGAACGCAATCGGAAGAATGATCATACTCACAACCGTTGCAATAATAATCAGCGGAAAACCAGATTTTACATAATCCATAAATTTATATCCGCCGGCTCCCACTACCATCGTGTTGGCGGGCATTCCTATAGGTGTTGCATATGCGCAGGAACCGCCGATTACGCAAGCCATCAACACAGCTCTTGGATCTGCTCCCATTCCCTGAGCGATGGACAGGCAGATTGGAACCATCAAAGCCGTAGTCGCTGTATTAGACATAAAGTTTGTCAGAATACAGCACAGGATGAATACTACAAAGGTCAATATGTACGGTGACGGATTTGATCCCAATGTGCCAATTACCGTGTTTGCAATCATCTCACCTGCACCAGTTTGTGAAAGCGCGGATGCAAGCGAAAGCGTTCCTCCAAACAGAAAAATAGTTTTAAGGTCAATTGATTGAAGTGCATCTTTTTCAGAAATAACACCTGTTAAGATCAAAAGCAGCGCTCCGATACATCCTGAAATACTAAGTTTTATGCCAATCTGCTCTTCAAAAATCATAGCTAACAACGTCAGAACCAAAATGATCAATGACAGCCATTGTTTCCATGCAGGTACGTTGCTGAAATCCTTCTGTGTGTCAAACGCACCATCATCTTTTACATCATGATTAGGGAGCAGATTATAGCCAATCGTTGCATAGAAGATAACTCCCACAATCAAAATCGGTATACCAACAATCGCATATTCGAAAAACCCAAACCCAAGACCAATTTCGTCCAGTGCGCTCTGTGCGATCAGATTGCCCGGAGCACCAATCAGCGAAAGATTTCCTCCCATTGCCGCTGCAAATACAAGCGGCATCAAAAGGCGGGATCTTTTATAACCTGACTTTGCAGCAATACCAATTACTACCGGAATAAGGACTGCCGCTGTGCCAGTATTTGACAAAACGCCGCTCATAAGACCTACAATAACCATAATGGCGATAATCAGCATGCGCTCAGTCTTGGCAAACTTCGTGACAATACCGCCTACTTTATTTGCCATGCCCGTTTCAAACAGTGCTCCTCCGACAATAAACATTGCTACGAATAAAATGACATTGCTGTCAATAAAACCTGAAAAAGCAGTTTTGACATCAAGGACACCTGTCACAACCAGGCCAACACAGACAATCATTGAAGTAACTCCAAGCGGTATTTTTTCAAGCACAAACATTACCACCGCAAACAAGAGAAACAGCAAGGTAATTGTTGATGGACTCATATGTTTTACCTCCAATATCTTTTTGTGAAATTTTATATTTTGCTAAACACACGAGTAATAATACGGCCGGTTTATTACTTTTTTAATATAGGCTCATTATAACAAAGCCTTTTTTTATTGTACATTTACTAAAAATAATACCCTTATAAAATTTAATTATCATATAACAAATATTTCAGCATTATTCTAAAAAACATGCTATAATATGCTGTAGAATACTAAACTGATTTATGCATTATGCCATAAATCTAATCATAACTTTGTTTGAAGGAGGAAAATATTGTGAAAATTGTTCAGTTAGAATATTTTTGTGCTGTCAGCCAGTGCCACAGCATTACTCAGGCGGCACAAAAGCTGTATGTCACCCAGCCTGCAATTTCCAATGCTATCCGCGAACTGGAAAAGGAGTTTTCAGTGTGTTTATTTACGCGATCAAAAAATCATTTGACTCTTACAAAAGAAGGAGAATTGTTTTATCAAAAGGCAAGTGCATTGCTTCAAACCATTGAGCAGACCTCTTCACAGCTTTACGATATAGGCAGACAGGTAGCCCCTGTCAGAATTGGAATTCCACCGCTTTTAAGTACTATTTTTTTTCCCGATTTATTTATTGAATTCAACAAAAAATATCCTGATATTCCATTGGAACTTTTTGAATATGGTTCTATTAGGGCTGCAGCTTTAGTTAATGATGATGTATTGGATTTATCATTTGTAAACATGCATTTTTATGATATTGATAAAATGAATTCATACCAGATAACAACTGATTCTTTTGTTTTTTGTGTATCACCAGAGCATCATTTGGCAAATGAAAAAGAAATATCTATAGGAATGTTGGAAAATGAACCGCTGATTATGTATAACACAGACTCCGTGCAAAACACTACTTTAAATGCTCTTTTTGAAAATATCGGAAATAAGCCAAATATTATCTTACATGCCAGCCAGTTATATACTATTAAAAACTTTGTTCGCAATAATCTAGGCGGTGCATTTTTATATTCTTCTTTATTGGACGATGATTCAGGTTTAGTCAGGATACCTGTTATTCCACATATAGAACAGGATATTGGAATTGTCTGGAAGAAAGGAAAATATATTAACAACAGTGTGGACAAATTTATTTCTTTTACGCAAAAATATTCACATACGAAATTTGTACCAAAACAAACAGAAACACCATAAGCACTCTAATGATGTCACGATGGACTGACGGTTACCGACTCAGCAATTTCCTATGCAGTTTCCAAAATGGAATACCGCAAAAATTAAGAAATCTTTCATTTAGCACAAAAAACACCAGTGCGGTAAACACATTGATACCATAAATATACCCTTATAATTTTACTGCCTTGTGGATGGGATTCCCATATTCGAGAAAACATAAGTATTACAGATTCAGGAGAAGGGCTGTATAATGAGATCGATTAATTAACAAGAGTCTTAATTTGGGGGAATACAGTAAAAGCAGAACAAAGTTTCTGGACTATATTGTACTATCTTTGTTAATCAGTGATTCACTTCCATGAATTTTTCATCTTATGCTGGTCAGACTGGTGTACAAATTTTATCCTGAATCTCCACATGACCAATGACCTGACACAATCACACTAAAAAATCCTTCCGGTTTTGTATCTTCCGGAAGGGATTCCTATTTTTCCATATGAAGTTGTATATACAGCTGGGCTTTTCCTGCCAGCATAAAGACTGCAATAATACAGATGCTTGAATAGACTGCGTAAGCATAGCCATTATGTCCCAGATACCACAGCCCAAGAAACACTGCTGCCTGTAGGATTACTATGACTCTTGCCCTCCTGCCGAAATGCTTCTTTTCTGTATGGTCGAGTTTTCGTTTCTTACTGTGCATTGGACTTAATGCTATTATGATCCCTGCCGCTGCTGCCAGTGTAAGCAGCACTGTCATGACAGACATTCTGACAAACAGACTACCCGTATACACTGGAATGAACAGCACAAAGCTTGAACCGATATAACAGAACAAGCTGCTGTCGCAATGATAGCCGCCGGTAAAGCTCCAGAGCGTCATAAAAGACAGGGTAAATATGCACACTACCAGAAGCTGCTCTGTAAACAGCCCAATCAGGAATGCTGTTATAATATTTATCAATATAATTATTCCATTCCTTACCCCGAACTGGTATATCCCCTGCTCCTCTTCCCCTATGATATTCCGCTCCACCATACGGCGGCTAAGCCACCCCGACATGCTCAAAACCTCCTCAGCTTTTTTGCGTTTTCTGGTAATTCATCCTGTCCCAGAAACCACATACAGCAGTGGTTTACTGCAAGTCCGGCCACTGCAAGTGCCATATATCAACTTTTATCCCGTTTTCCCTTGCCTTTGCCGCCTTGACCTTCAGTATGGAATTTAAGACTGGATTTGCCGAATGGATGATCTCTTCTGTCAGACTGATGTCATCCAGCATCTGCTTTAGTGTCGCCATCATTACGCTGCTGTCCCCATGCACTGCGGCATCATAAAGCGTGGAAAGCCGGTTCTTCATGTCGTGCTTGATATCCTGTATCTGTTCCTGATACCGCTCCATATCCGCATAATACTCATTCCAGTAGGAAATCTCACTTAAGACCATTTCCTCCTCATGCCTTTTCTCTGCCATGTCTGTATATCTTTCTATCATCAGGAATACCAGATAATTCATTATGATGATGGTAAAAATAATGCTCATACACAATATGGCAGTCCATGTTGACAACAGTTCCTGTGCCACCTCGATCAGCAGGAAACAGCCAATAAAACTTGCAATTGGGATAAGGACCAGCATATAGACTACTTCTTTTGGCATTGCAGATATCCGTAATTGCCTCGTTCTTTACCTGGTTTCTCTCAAAAAATGTGTAAATGACATATCCTGCCGGTTCTGCAACAGCCACAAGTCTCATATACATCAGCACTATAATGACTTTTGCCGATACCTTTTCCTCATACTGACATATGAAAATCCCTAAGAGCACTGCTATTGCTATCAGATTCAGCCAGTTGATCCCCATCTGGTTGATCAGGCTCCCGGCTGCCTCACTCACTACTAACAGTGCAATAGCAAATTCCACGGAAGTCTTCCTTTTCCCCACAAAAGCTTCCAGCGCCCTCCAGTAAATGCACAGGTCAAAAATCCTTATTACAAACCAGATCCCGTACTCCACCGTGTCACATCCCTCCCTGCACGAATGCCATGTGTTTTTCTGCAAGGCTCTTACGGTATCCTCTGGTGACAGCAAGTTCCTGGCCATCTGATAGACACACTGTCCCGCTCGAAACGGTCTTCACATGCTTCAGGTTCACAATAAAGGAACCATGTATGGCAGCAAACATCCTGCTGTCAAGGCATTCCCAGATTTCTTTTGTTGTCATGTTGGTTTTGTATATGGTATCTTTTGTATGGATAAGCGCCTGACGCCCCTTTTTCTCCAGATAAAGGATTTCGTCAAACTTAAGACTGTCCCGGCTTCTGCCGTAACCAAAAGAAAAACTCTGATTTGTCATACCAAGATAGGTTTCTGCCTTTTCGAGCAGAAGCCGCAGCCGTTCAACAGTGATCGGTTTCTGTATGTAATCAAAAGTGACCACCTCGAACACGTCTGGCATATATTTAGTATAACTGGTTAGAAACACAATTAATGCCTTGGAATCCCTGCTCCTGATTTCCCTTGCCACAGCAAGTCCGTCCATTCCAGGCATCTCAATATCAAGAATATACATGTCTGTTCCTGCCCTGCATATACCTCCAGCATCTCTTCGGGACTTTGATAAAATTCATACTCAACTGCATACTTGATAACTGCTGCGGCATACCTATCAAACATGCCAACAGCTTTCGGATCATCATCACAGACTGCTATTTTCATCAATCCACCTCCATATACATATTTACGCAAATATACATATGGGATAGAAACTCACTCCTGCCCTGTTATCAGCTTCTTCATGTATGCAAGTGTACATCCAATGATTTCGTTTCTCTCATTCCTGCTACAATTAACAAGAAACGCCTCTAGATCAAGGGGCAGATATTTCTCGCTCGTAATTAGGCAATTAGGATCAATCTTATACCTTTCATATAAGACTAGCAACTTTTTCTAATTTGCGATACTGCTCCACACTCACTTCCAGTGCTTCCAAAAATCCTCCTGCGTATATCCACTGTTTTCTTTAGTGTTCTGTAACTTTTTCCCAATCTGTACATTTATATTTTTTCTTACACATATTTTATAATTGTATAATGCTAATCATAGCAATACATGCATGGTACATATAAACAGATTACATTATGTCTATTAAAAGTCGCAATGCATCTTTTCCATATAAGATACAAAACGAATAGAAATATACTCTTGCTATCTGCTTATAATATTTAAATTATATTTTCTTACAGAATATAGATTCTTGTTTATTCATTAACTTTACTCTTTCAAAATTTGAATCACCGTATCATAATTTTCAGGCTGATGGGGAAAGGTACAATTTGTACAATCTTTTATCTTTCTCCCATCCTTTTCTATATATGCAGGATTCCCCGGACAATTTTCCTTTAAATATAAAGGACAATAACAAAATAAACAGTTAAAATCACCTAATTCCTTATGACAGGGAAAATATTTACAGTCCCCGTTTTCAAAAAATCGGTATGAATTTTTCATACTCACTTTTACACACTTCCTTTCCTATATCATTGCTTTCGTAACAGTTCAGATGCCTTCACTGTTACGTGTATCCAGCCATCTTAAATCGCTTCGCGATAGGCCGGATACTCTCAGCCACTATACTTTGGCACGGTCAGTGCAGTAAATACGCAGACCTGTCTAAACTGTTACCTGCTTTCTTATATTTCCTCGCTTTATCAACAAATGCCCTTGTAAACACAGAATTTGACGGATAATATAAATGCGGAAATCCCATCCACCGTGTTTCATTTTCTATAATACAGGAATATTCTTTTCCTGTCACTGGCCTAGCTGCTATTACATCCGCTCCATTATAGGTACTGTCATAATAATGAAATTCATGTC
>CAMWMM010000185.1 GCA_947175285.1 uncultured Lachnospiraceae bacterium | reverse complement strand
GTCGTACTTTATGGCATTAATATTTTTAAATTGTTGTGAGATTTTCACAAAAAAAGATTTTTTTAAAAATTGCTCTGGACAAGACCAAAAAATACATATATAATTCAATTCATCTTACAAATATTATCTTTTTTCTACGGCAATATCAGGAAGTATCTTCCAAACAATTCATAGTGTCGATTTGAAAAGCAGGAGGTGGTTAATTGGACAGGTTTATGTTTCATATTTTTTAATTCTATTTCTTATCATAGCAGTTCTAATGGATTTCAAGCGTGACAGGATATACAACGGATGGATTCTTTTTGGTATTCTGACCGGTCTGTTTTTTCATATGCAGGAGGGTGGATGGTATGGCGTATGCAGCGCGGTAATTCCCATGATAATTCCTTTTATCCTGTTATATCCCATATATAAAATAGGCGCTTTAGGAGCCGGAGATATCAAGTTGTTTATGGTGTCCGGCAGTTTTCTCAAAACGGAACAATTAGTTCATGTCATTATAGTATCTTTTTTCGCCGCCGCACTTTTTTCCCTAATGAAAATGATATCGGAAAAAAATTGCAAAGAAAGAACGAGGTATTTGCTTTCCTATCTGTTAGAAACGTGTAAGACAAGAGAATGGAGGCTGTATGATGAGACTTGTATACAGGATGCTCATACATACAAAAGCAATAAAATACATTTTGCATTACCGATTTGCATCGGTGTAATGCTCGGATTAGGAGGGTTATTTTGAAAGAAAAAATTTTCGCACTCTGCGATTTAGAAGAAAGCTACGCTTTTCGGATGGCGGAATACATTACGGAAAAAGTGCCGATGCCCTATGTACTGCATCTTTTTACCAAAACGGATGAATTACAGATTTTTATGAAAAAACATAAAATTTTTATTCTGTTAATTGGAGAAAGCGCTATACGGGAATTAGACGGCGTAATGGACATTCCGAATATCTTCGTTTTGCTGGAAAACGGGCAGAAAATGGAAGAAGACTGGCAGTATATTGATAAGTTTCAGAGTCCGCAGAAGATTATAGGAAAACTTGCAGAGTATATACCGGACTGGCAGGGATGGGATGAGGAAAAAAGCACGCAGGCTGCACAGATGAAAATCGTTGGGGTATATTCTCCCGTCAAGCGGTGTTTGCAGACATCTTTTGCACTTACGATGGGACAGCTTTTGTCCAGAGAACATAAAGTCTTATATTTGAATTTTGAGTGTTATTCCGGATTTGCCCAGATGCTTCAAAAAGAATTTCCGGAAGATATGTTGGACGTACTCTACTATTTCAAATGTGCCAGAGAAAAGCTATCTCTTCGGCTTTCGTCCATTGTACAAACTATTAACGGGCTGGATTTTATTCCGCCGGGGCAGGCGAGTCTGGATATGCAGGGGATTTCCGCTGAAAAATGGATAGAGTTGTTGGAAATGATTGAAAAAGTAAGCGATTACGAATATTTGATTCTGGATTTGTCGGATGGAATGAACGGACTGTTTGAACTGTTATCACGCTGCTGTAAAATTTATACCATTACCAGAGATGATGGTTTTGCAATGGCAAAGATGCACCAATATGAACAGATTTTACAGATGAATGACATGCATGATATCGCCGGTAAGACCGTAAAGTGTAAATTTCCGTTCTTTGAGAAACTGCCGCCGGATTTAAGTCTGATGACGCACGGAGAACTGGCAGGGTATGTAAAAGCAATTATTCAAGAGGATTTATATGAAAAACAGGCAGGATGAATTAAGAAAACAATTAAAAGAAAAATTGAACGCAGAGATTGATTATTCCAGAGAAATATCGGATGAAGAAATGCAGGAACTCATTGATGAACTTCTCATTAAAGAAGGAAAGAAGCAGGCGCTGTCGCTGGTGGAGAAAGAGAAACTGCGAAAAGAGCTTTTCCATGCGGTCAGGAAGTTAGATGTATTACAGGAACTTGTGGACGATAAGGATGTCACGGAAATCATGATTAACGGGGCGGAGCATATCTTCATTGAGAAAAAAGGAAAGCTGTTTCGTTTGGAGCAGAAGTTTGAAAGTAAAGAAAAACTGGAAGACGTAATTCAACAGATTGTAGCAGCATGCAACCGGGTTGTCAATGAAGCCGCTCCGATTGTAGATGCAAGGCTTGAAAACGGAGCGAGAGTCAATGTGGTTTTAAGTCCGGTTGCCTTAAATGGTCCGATTGTTACCATCAGACGTTTTCCGGATAAACCGATTACGATGGAGGACTTGGTTTCTTTCGGCTCCATTTCTGAGGAAGTCTGTAAGTGGCTGCAGAAACTGGTGGAGGCAAAATATAATATTTTTATCAGCGGAGGAACCGGCTCTGGTAAGACAACATTTTTGAATGCACTTTCCAATTATATTCCGCAGGAAGAAAGAATTATTACGATTGAAGACAGTGCGGAATTACAGATTTTGAACATTCCGAATATTGTCCGGCTGGAAACAAGAAACGCGAATGTAGAAGGATGCCGGGAAATTACGATTCGGGATTTAATCAAAACATCCCTTCGAATGAGGCCGGACAGAATTATTGTCGGAGAGGTCAGAGGCGGAGAGGCATTTGATATGATGCAGTGCTTAAATACCGGGCATGATGGTTCCATGTCAACAGGTCACGCCAACAGTTCCAAAGATATGATGAGCCGTCTGGAAAATATGATTTTGATGGGTATGGAACTGCCGCTAAATGCCATCAGACAGCAGATTGCATCCGGGATTGATATTCTTGTTCATCTGGGCAGACTTCGTGATAAAAGCAGGAAAGTTCTGGAAATTGTAGAAGTTCTTGGATTTGAAGAAGGGGAAATCCGGTTAAAGCCTCTGTATAGCTTTCAAGAGAAGGGAGAGGATGAAAACGGAAAAATAATTGGCACACTGGAGAAAAAAGGAGAATTGACATATGTGGAAAAACTTAAAAGCGCAGGCATCTGTACGGAACGGGATTGATTATGGAAGTTATCCGTTTAGTGGTAAGGAGTGGCTTTTATATACGGCAGAGGGAATTTTGTTAGTGGGGATAATCAGCTATTTCTTTTACCAATCTATATGGGCGTGTTTGCTTCTAGCGCCGGCGCTTCCATTTTTTCTGGAGTGGAAGAAAAAGGAACTGGTAAAAAAGAGAAAACAGGAGTTAAGCATACAGTTCAAAGACGCAGTATTGTCGGTATCGGCAAATCAAAAGGCAGGATATTCCGTAGAAAATGCTTTTCGGGAGGCATATCAGGATATGGCAATGTTGTATGGCAGAGACAGTTATATTTGTAAAGAATTAAGTTATATTGCAAAGGGGCTGGAGAACAATAATGTATTGGAAAAGCTGTTATATGAACTTGGTGTAAGAAGCCATGTGCCGGATATTTTACAGTTTGCGGATGTTTTTCTGATAGCAAAGCGCACGGGCGGCAACATGACGGAAATTTTATCGGAAACAGCGGATTCAATTGAGCAAAAAAGTGCGGTAGACAAGGAAATACAAGTGATATTAAGTTCCAAAAAAATGGAGCAGAAAATTATGAATGTTATTCCTTTCTTTATCATTTTCTATATCAGTATCACATCAAAGGGGTTTTTTGATGTGCTGTATCACAATCCGATAGGGATTGTCATTATGACGTTTTGCCTGATTCTCTATTTGGCGGCATTTATGATTTCCAAAAAGATAGTTGCAATAGAAGTGTAAAAACAGAGGTTACATTATGATATATAGATATATAGCAATTTTCATTCTTTATCTGATTATTTTTATCGTATCTGCTAAAGAGAATGTAGATGATTTTCAAAAGCAGGGAAATAAGAAAGGTTATCCGGGAGAAATCCTTTTTGTAAAAGCAGCCGTATGGATTCTCAGAAAAAAGAAAAGACACTTCAGACAAGCCGGAGAAAGTCAGCTTGGAAAAAATTTAAAGCTGCTGCACCCGGACATATCGGAAAAATATCAGGTCAGAGAATTTTATGTAAGACAGTATTCTCTTGTGGCGGCAGTTTTTTTCTTAGGCAATCTGTTTTCTTTATGTGCAGCGTTAAGCGCACAGACAGGCGGACTATTACAGGAGGGAGGAATTCTTAACAGAAAGTCATATGGACAGGGCGGTACGGAAGTTTTTCTGGCAGCACAGGTAGAGGGAGAAGAGGAAAAGACCATTCGCTATACGGTGGATGAGCAAAAGTACAGGACGGAAGAAATTACGGCTTTATTCAAGGAAGTCTCCGCACAGTTACCTGAAATTATACTGGGAGAAAACGACAGTCTGGAGCATATCACAAAAGATTTGGAACTGGTTACTTCCATAGAAGGTTATCCTTTCAAAATATCCTGGGAGAGCAGCCGCTACCGGATTCTCCATACAGACGGAAGCGTATGTAATGAAGACATGGAGACGGCGGAAACGGTTACGCTAAAAGCTTACTTCCGATATGAAGAGAGTGAATTTGAGGAAGTATTTCCGGTACTAATATATCCGGCTGTTTATACGGAAGAGGAAATGTTGATGCGAAGCATTCAGGAAGCCTTGGAAGTACAAAACCGAGAGAGCCGAACAGAGAGCGTTATGGTATTGCCGCAGGAAGTAGGGGAGAAAAAAATTATTTGGAGGGAGGTGATGCAGGATAGCAGCGGTTATTTCTTTTTGCTCATGTGTATAGCGGCGATGCTTGTATTTTTTTCCAAGAAAAAAGAAGTGGAGGAAAATCTGGAAAAACGGAACCGGGAGTTGTTATTGGATTATCCGGAGATTGTCAATAAACTGACGTTGTATATGGGAGCAGGTATGACAATTCGGAATGCCTTTCAAAAGATGGGGGAGGATTACAAAAAACAGAAAGCTGCTAATGGGAGAAGATATGTTTATGAAGAAATTCTGTTACTTTGTCATGAACTGCAAAGCGGAATATCAGAAACAGAGGCATATGAGCATCTGGGCAGGCGCTGCCGGCTACAGCCCTATATGAAACTCTGCGCTCTTTTATCACAAAATCTGCGCAAAGGAAGCAATGATTTATTGCTGATGCTCAGGCAGGAGACGGCAGCCGCCTTTGAACACAGAAAAAACGCTGCAAAAAAAGCCGGGGAGGAAGCCGGAACAAAACTTTTATTACCTATGATAATGATGCTGTGCATCGTTATGGTGTTAATTATGATTCCGGCATATTTTTCATTCTCATAGTGTGAAAAATAAATTATTTACAATTTGAGAAAGAATGGGGAATTAAAAAGAAAAGGAGAAAAAGTATGAGTAAGAAAAAATTAAAAGGATTTAGGAATTTTGTAAAAGAAGAGGACGGCATGGGAACCGTGGAGATTATCCTGATTATTGTCGTGCTGATTGGTCTGGTAATTATTTTCAAAGAACAACTGCGCTCTTTAGTAGAAAGTATATTTGAGAAAATTACGACAGACAGCAATACGGTAATGTCATGAGAAAAGGGTATATCACAGTCTTTCTTTCCTTATCTCTCAGTCTGATTTTATCGCTTGTTCTTACCTTGATAGAGGGGGCAAGAATCAGCGCGGTCAGGATGAAATTCGAATGTGCGGCGGATATAGGAATGAATGCGGTTTTAGCGGAATACCACAGGGAGTTGCTTAAGCAGTACGACTTATTATTTGTAGATACTTCCTATGGCGGAAGTGCACCGTCTATCGCGAATACGGAGGAGCATTTAAGAAATTATATGCAGAAGAATCTACAGCCGCAAAAGAAGGGAGGCTTTCGGCTGGTAAGGGATTTTCTGGATATGAGTGTAAACAGCGTGGAAATTGCGGAATACTCCATTGCGTCTGATGAGGACGGGGAGGTATTGAAAAGACAGATTAGCGATTATATGGCGGACTATCCGGTAGGAAGTATACTGGAAAAAATAAGCGGAAATATTGCGCAGGTAAATGGCGCGCAGATGGAATCCCGTGATGTTTCCGGAGAAAGGGAAAGCTATCAGGCGCAGATTGATGAAATCGGACTGCCGGAGGAGGAAGTGGAAGAGGGCGTATTTGAAGAAGTACCGTTGGATAATCCGGCGGATGCGGCAAATGCGACACGAAGTATCGGTGTTTTAAATCTGGTTGTGGATGATATTGATAGTATCTCAACTGTAAAGACAACGCTTTCGCAATACATATCGCACCGTTCTTTAATGCAGGGAAGCGGTGTGTGTCAGGAAGCAGCGGAGATTTCGGGAACGGCGAATGATATCTTATTTCTAACCTACTTGTTTGAGAAGTGCGGATATTATGGAAATTTGAAAGAGGATTCTTTATTACAGTATCAAATCGAATATATCATTGCCGGAAAAGATACCGACTGGCAGAATTTGGAAGAAACAGCAAAAAGATTATTGCGGTGGCGGGAGGTTTCCAATGTGATTTACATCCTTTCGGACAGCGGAAAGGTGGCAGAAGCCGAAGCCATGGCGCTTGCGCTTACGGCAGTTACCCTTCAGCCGGCACTGACAGAACCGGTCAAATACACGATTCTGTATGCATGGGCATACGTGGAAAGTTTACAGGATGTTAAGACGCTGCTAAACGGGGGCAGAGTGCCTGTCTTTAAAACAGCCGCGGATTGGAAAACCGGAATTGACAGTATTAAAAATGTAAAAGGAAGTCTGGCAAATGAGGATAACGGCAGAGGACTAAACTATAAAGAATATCTGGAAATTATGCTTTTTTTGACAAACGGACATGACAGAACATTCCGGGCAATGGATATTATGGAAATGGATATCCGGAAGACGCCGGGAAACGGTAATTTTCGACTGGATGGATGCTTTGATACTTATCGTGCGCATTTATCAGTGACAAGCGGTTTTGGACATTCCTATGAAATGGAACGTCTGTATGGATATTATTAGGCAGAAAGGAGGTAAAAGAGGATGCCCTTTTTACGGTTACATAAAAAAACAAATCAAACGACAGCAAATTCTCTCCGGGCACATCTATCAGTTCTTCATCAACATGAACCGGTAAAGAGGGCGTCCTCTTTTACCTCCCGGAAGCTTAAGGCATCTCTTACGGTAGAAGCTGCCATAGCGCTGCCGTTCTTTATGTTCTTCTTTTTGCAGGTTATGTCGGCAATCAATATGATAGGACTGCAAAGCCATCTGAATGCAGCTCTTCATCAGACAGGTAATAAAATGGCATTTGCCGGATATGTATATGAAAAAACTGCGGGGAGCGTTTTGCCGGGAGACATTTCTTCCGTGGTGCTGACAGAAGCTTATGCTAAAAATCAAATTCTGGATTATGCCGGGAAAAAATATTTGGACGGTTCCTGTATCAAAAACGGGGCAGCAGGAATTTCCTTTACCGGTACTTCTATTATGGGAAAAAATGATATGGTGGAAATCTATTTGTCCTATCAAATACAGCCGATATTTCCGCTTATGGTATTTTCGGATTTGGGCGTCAGTCAGTGTTATTACGGACGGGCGTGGACAGGCTATGATGTAGAAAGCGGTATTAGTGATTTTACGGAAGAAGACCCAATGGTTTATATTACCGAAACAGGAACGGTATATCATACAAACCGGAATTGTACTTATTTAAATCCGTCCATTGAATCCGTTGCCATGACAGCGATTGACAGCACCAGAAATCAGACTGGCGGAAAGTATTATCCTTGTGAAATTTGCGGCAGAAAAGGTGCGTCGGGAACAGTTTATATTACCAATCAGGGGAACAGCTACCATACGCGAATTACTTGTTCCGGTTTAAAAAGAACCATTTATACGGTTCCATTATCGGAGACCGGCGGGAGGGGGCGGTGTTCAAAATGCAGATAGAAAACATTTTTATAAAAGGCGTTGTATTTATATTTTTAGCTGTATGTACCGTATTTGATATCAGGAAGAAAGAAATTCCGGTTATTCTGGCAGGTGTGGGGGCGATGGCGGCAGCCAGCATTACAATATGGAGGATAGGAAATGGATTCATAGTTGCAGTGCAGATACTGATGTCGTTGCTGCCCGGTCTTTTTTTCCTGTTGACAGGCTGGTGTACAAAAGAAAAAGTAGGATACGGCGATGGAATTTTGTTGTCAATTACAGGGCTTATCGTTGGATTTAATCAATGTTTTACCGGTCTGTGCATCGGTTTGTTTCTTTCTGCTTTTTTCGGTGCATTGTTGCTATTTTTACATAAAGCACAGAAAAACAGCAGGATTCCATTTGTGCCGTTTCTAGCGATGGGAATGGGGGTTTGTTTTATTTTATGAGGAATGATAAGGAGAATGATAAAAAAAGAATACAACATAAAAGCATGGGAGGGTATATGACATTGGAAGCGGCATTTATTATTCCGTGGACGGTTTTTCTGTTTGTTTTTTTGATATATGCGTCTTTTTATCTTTATGATAAATGTGTGTTGTTTCAGGATGCCTATACGGTTTGTTTCCGTGCCAGTGTACAGAAAGAGAAAAATAGTGTGTCTGAGTATCTTTCTTCTCATATGGAGCCACAGTTTGGAAAGAAATATTTCGGAACAGGAATGGTAGAAAAGAGCGCGCAGCAATCTGATAAAGAAGTAAGAGTTTATGGAGCATGCAGTGTGAAAGTGCCGTTTCTGCGTTTCTTAACAATGTCACAGGCGGGCGGTTGGCAGATACAAACAGAGGCAAAGGCACAGATCATAAATCCGACAGAAGTTATCCGTAAATGCCGGATGGTTGAAAATGCTGTACATTTT
>CAMWMM010000184.1 GCA_947175285.1 uncultured Lachnospiraceae bacterium | reverse complement strand
GAGAAGTTTTTCCGTTTTTTTGAAAAAGGAAATACCGTACTGGTAAATTTTAACTTTCACGGAATGAGCGGAGAAGATTTTTTTCTGGATGAAAATGACAGAATGATGTGGGATGCGTTACAGATACCAAGCTATAATATTGTCGTGGATCATCCGATGTACTATCATCATTTTCTGGAGAAGCATCCAAAAGATTATCACCATATCAGCATCGACAGGAACCACGAAAAATATATGCAGAGGTTTTTTCCGGATATTAAGAGAGGACCGTTTCTGCCGCTTGCAGGAACGCAGCTTTATCCTAACCGTTCTTATGTTCCGGCACAGTACCGCAGATATGATGTAACGATGGTGGGCAATTATACGCCGCCGTCACAGTTTGAAAAGTATATTACGAGAATTGATGATGAATATACGGCATTTTATTATGGTATGATTGATGATTTGCTTGCAAACCCGATGCGGACGGTTGAAGATGTTGCGGAAGAACATATTCGCAGAGAGATTCCGGAAGTGACGGAAGAGGAATTGAAGAAAGTGTTGAGTAAGCTGACATTTATTGATTTATATGTCCGCTTTATGACAAGAGGACAGGCGGTTGCAGCGCTTGCGGATGCAGGAATTAAAGTGCACGTTTTCGGCAGCGGATGGGAGAAGCTGGAATGTAAGAAGCCGGAAAACATAGTTGACGGCAATGGTCTGGATTCCGTAGGATGCTTGAAAAAATTGTGCCAAAGCAAGATATCTTTAAATGTGATGCCCTGGTTTCGGGACGGCGCACATGATAGAATTTTTAATTCCATGCTTAACGGCGCGTTGTGCCTGACAGACAGCAGTGTTTATTTAGATGAAATTCTGAAAGATGAGGAAAATTGTAAAATATATTCTACGGCAAATATAGAAGCATTGCCGGATATGGTGCATCAATTATTATCTAACCCGCCGAAACTGCAGGAGATAATTGACTGTGGTTATGAAATGGCGAATGCGGCGCATACATGGGAACACCGCGCGGCGGTTTTGCATGAATTAATAGAGGGGGAATAGTGTGAAAAATAAATTTTTCACACGCAAGTTTGTGCTTACGCCCAAACTCGCAGGCTGAGTAAGAACGGGGGATAAAATGAAAATTTCTGAAAAAATAGCACAGCATCGCGCAGAGCGATTCAGGAAACGTTATGAGCGTCATCGCAGAATTCATAAGTTACTAAAACAATATGGCGATGACATTATTCATTCCGATAATTTCAGAAAAACAAAGGAGCATATTCAGCATGGAAGTATGACTGTCAACGACCACTGCCTGAGTGTGGCGAGACATAGTCTGATTTTAAATAAAAAAATGGGTCTGCACGGCAACGTAAGGGATTTAATACGCGGTTCTTTGCTGCATGACTATTTTCTCTATGACTGGCACGACAAGGAGTATCTTGCGAACAGGCAGAGACTGCATGGCTTTCATCATCCGAATACCGCGCTGCGGAATGCAGATAAAGAGTACGAGTTAACGGACAGACAGCGTGATATTATAAAGAAACACATGTGGCCGCTTACCATTGTGCCGCCTATGTGCAGGGAAGCGTGGACGGTTACGGCGGCTGATAAATATTGTTCTCTGATGGAAACGCTCGGATTTCATAAAGGACATGGAAAACGCAGGAAATCGGCATGAAAGATTTGAAGCAGAAAGAGCAGAGTCGTCCGCAGACGCTGTATGATAAACTTGCCGTATATGAACAGAGCGATTTTTATCCGTATCATATGCCGGGGCATAAACGGAATAATAGCATGGGTATTCCATATCCGTTGGCAGAGACTTTCAAAATAGATATTACGGAGATAGACGGATTTGACAATCTGCACCATCCGGAGGGTATTTTAAAACAGGCGCAGGAAAAAGCTGCAAAACTGTATGGCGCAGAAGAGACATTTTTCCTTGTCAATGGAAGCACCTGCGGGATTTTAGCTGCTGTTTCGGCGGCAACAGACAGGCGTGACAGTATTTTAACGGCAAGAAATTGTCATAAGTCGGTCTATCATGCGGCATTTTTACGTGAACTTCAAATGCGGTATCTATATCCAGGTCAAATTACAGAATATGGTATTTTCGACGCTGTCAGTTCCGCGGATGTGGAAAAAGCATTGGAGCAGTATCCGGATTGCAGGGCTGTTGTGATAACTTCACCGACCTATGAAGGAATCATATCGGATATTAAAGCAATTAGTGAAATTGTTCATAGAAAAGATAAAATCCTAATTGTGGATGAGGCGCATGGAGCGCATTTCGGTCTGGCAGACAATGTGCCGGAAAATGCGGTAAAACAGGGTGCGGATATCGTGATACACAGTCTGCATAAGACACTGCCTGCCATGACGCAGACAGCGTTATTGCATGTAAACGGACACCGTGTGAATCGTAAGAAACTACGCAGATATTTAAGCATTTATCAATCAAGCAGTCCATCGTATGTATTGATGGCGAGTGTGGACGCCTGTATATCATATATGGAGGAACATGCTGCCATATCTTTTCAAAAATTGGAAAAATATTATAAAAACTTTATCGAGCAGATGAAGACGTGCCGGTATATTCGTATCGGAAGAGAGGACATGGTTGTAAAAGAACAATATCATTTTACGGCATGGGATATTGGAAAACTTGTTATTTCGGGCGTTTTGCCGGATGGGAAACGGATAAGCGGACAGTATTTATATGATATCCTGCGGGATGAATTTCATTTGCAGATGGAAATGGCGGCGGACAGTTTTGTGCTGGCAATGGTGACGATTGCAGATGAAGAAGAAGGCTGGCAGAGATTGGCTGATGCATTGCGGCGGATTGATGATAGGATAGAAGAGGATGCAGACAAGATTCCTCTTATTACATGGAACAACCCAAATATACAATGCAGGACGCTGCCTGCCGTTAGAATGTCTATAGCAGAAGCGCTTGATAATGCGCAAAGCGGCAGAGAAGTGCTGCTTTCGGAAGCAGAAGGAGAAGCTGTGGGAGATTTTATCAATCTCTATCCTCCCGGAATACCGCTTCTGGTTCCCGGGGAAGTAATAGACGTAAACTTGATTGGACAGATACAGGAATACAAACGGCTGGGATTACATGTTCAGGGCGTATCAGAGACCGGAACAGTGATAATTTGTTGAATTTATGGAATAAAATTGAAATTCCTACAGAAATATGGCATTATAATAATGTGAGAAGAACTTCTAATCACTCGCAGCAGTGGCTGCTTCGCGAAGAAGTTCTAAGTCTCACATCAGAGAAGTTTTTAACGCTAGAGGAAGGCATATTATTCATATGGGGAAAATAGTGTGTCTGATGGGTAAAAGTTCATCAGGGAAAGATACGGTTTATAAAAAACTGTTAGAGCAGAATGCCGTCAGTTTACAAAAAATTGTGCCGTATACAACAAGACCAATCCGTGCCGGAGAACAGAATGGTGTAGAATACCATTTTATAGAAGAAGCAGAGTATCAGAAGTTTGCAGACGAAAGAAATGTGATTGAAGCAAGGGTGTATCATACCTGTCATGGCATATGGAGGTATTTTACCGTTGCGGATAAAGAGATTGATTTATCCAAACAGTCATATCTGATGATTGGGACATTGGATGCTTATGAACAGATAAGAAAGTTTTACGGCGAAGATAAAGTGCTTCCGGTTATGATTGAATTGGATGACGGTGTCCGTCTGCAAAGGGCATTAGATAGAGAGAAGATACAGACTGCGCCCCGCTATGAGGAAATGTGCAGGCGTTTTCTGGCGGACGCGGAGGATTTTTCGCCGGAAAAGATGGCGGCAGCAGGCATAACAGAGACATTTTATAATGACGAATTGGAACAGTGTTTGTCAAAGATTATCGTATATTTAAAAAAGTGCGGCGCATAAAATGCGCATGGAGGATGTAAGTGGATATTAAAGTAAATCAAATACAACAGCCTATGCCGGTGGAACAGACGCAGCAAGTGCAGGAAACGGATGGTTCTTTTAAATTTACATTGGTCAGCAGGATAGAGGAACAGGATTTGCAGAACGCGCTGGCGCAAATGATGGAGGAAATTACCAGACAAGGGGAAAAACTTGCCAAGCATCGGGACATTAAAGATATGAGACGATACAGAGCTCTTGTCAAAGACTTCTTAAATGAAATTGTAAACCGTTCCCATGCTTTTTCCAGAGAGAACTTTCTGGACAGGAAAGGACGGCATCGTGTTTATGGCATTATTCGTCTCGTAGACCAGAATCTGGACGAACTGGCACAGGAACTTGTAAAAGATGAGCAGGATCATTTAGCTATTTTAAGTAAAATCGGAGAGATAAGGGGATTACTTCTGGATATTTTTACGTAGGGGAGGCTAGTCATGGCGAAATTTACAGATATTATCGGACAAGAACAATTAAAAGAACATTTACAGAATGCTATTTCCATGAATAAAGTGTCACATGCATATATCATTAACGGAGAAAGAAGCTCCGGCAAGGAATTTATTGCAAAAGTTTTTGCCGCAGCTTTACAGTGTGAAAATGGCGGTGCGGAGCCATGCGGGGAATGTCATTCCTGTAAACAGGCGCAAAGCGGTAATCAGCCGGATATTATTTTTGTATCCCATGACAAACCCAATACGATTGGCGTGGAAGATATCAGGGCACAGATTAATAATGATATTGCCATCAAGCCTTATAGCAGCCCCCGTAAAGTTTATATTATGAATGAAGGGGAGAAAATGACGGTACAGGCACAGAATGCGCTGCTAAAGACGCTGGAGGAGCCACCGGAGTACGCTGTCATTTTGATTTTGACAGCAAATGTGGATTCTCTTCTGCCGACTATTTTAAGCCGGTGTGTTGTTCTGAATATGAAGCCGGTTCCGGATAATAAAGTTAAAAAATATCTGATGGAGGACTTGGCTGTTCCTGATTACAAGGCAAATATCTGTGTTGCTTTTGCGAGAGGAAATATCGGAAAGGCAAAGATGCTTGCGACCAGTGAAGAGTTTGAGAAAGTTAAGGAAGAAGCTGTTACACTGGTAAAATATATTAATGATATGGAAATCAGCGAAATTGTAAAAGCGATAAAGAAGATTTCCGAATATAAATTTGACGTTACGGATTATCTGGACATACTATCTGTCTGGTATCGGGATGTACTGTTATTTAAGGCAACCAAAGATGCCAACAGCCTGATTTTTAAAGATGAAATACAGTATATTCGTAAGGTAGCTGACAGAAGCACATATGAGGGAATTGAAACGATTGTGAAAGCATTGCAGCAGGCGAAGAGACGTCTGGATGCCAATGTTAATTTCGACCTGACAATGGAACTGCTTCTTTTGACAATTCAGGAGAACTAGGCATAAAAAAACACCCGGATACGGGAATGGAGGTTAATAGATTATGATAAAAGTAATAGGCGTACGTTTTCGTACTGCGGGGAAAATATATTATTTTGACCCCGGTACGTTAGAGATAAAGAAAGGCGATCATGTTATCGTTGAAACGGCAAGAGGCATTGAATACGGAACGGTTGTAGGAGAACCGAGAGAAGTAGAAGACGAAAAAGTGGTACAGCCTTTGAAAGCTGTTTTGCGTGTAGCGACGGCGAAAGATGATGAGCAGGAAGCAGCGAATAAACAAAAAGAAAAAGATGCTTTTCAGATATGTTTGGAGAAAATCAAAAAGCATGAATTGCCGATGAAATTGATTGATGCGGAATATACATTTGATAATAACAAAGTCTTATTTTATTTTACTGCCGACGGTCGTATTGATTTTAGAGAACTGGTAAAAGATTTGGCGTCGGTCTTTAAAACCCGTAT
Source organism: uncultured Lachnospiraceae bacterium (assembly GCA_947175285.1). The sequence goes on along the minus strand of CAMWMM010000184.1, from coordinate 2,860 downwards.
TGAGCTTCGCCAGATTGGCGTTCGTGACGAGACGAAGATTGTGGGAGGCATCGGCATCTGCGGCAGACCGCTTTGCTGTCATACGCATTTGTCCGAGTTTGTTCCGGTATCAATTAAGATGGCAAAGGAACAGAATCTGTCTTTAAATCCGACGAAAATTTCGGGAGTATGCGGCAGATTGATGTGCTGTCTGAATCATGAAGAGGAAACATATGAAGAGTTAAACAGAAAACTGCCGAATGTGGGTGATTTTGTAACAACGGCAGATGGATTAAAAGGCGAAGTGCACAGCGTTAACGTGCTGCGTCAGTTAGTGAAAGTCATTGTTGATGTGGATGATGAGAAAGAAATTCAGGAATATAAAGTAGATGAGCTTCGCTTTAAGAGAAAACACCATAAAAATCAAAAAGTGGAAGTGAATGAGGAAGAACTGAAAGAGTTGGAGAAATTAGAGGATAATACTTCCAAGCTGGATGATAATTAAGAGACCGGCTTGAAAGAAGTGCATGGGTATCAGGACGATGGAAGCAGGCAGAGAGATTACGCTGAAAGAGAATGAGAGAATAGATGAACTGCAGCGTAACGGTTATCAGATTATTCAGAATCCGGCTAAATTTTGTTTCGGCATGGATGCGGTTCTGCTTTCCGGATTTGCCAGAGCGAAAAAAGGAAATACCGTTTTGGACATGGGAACCGGCACGGGCATTATCCCGATTTTGATGGAAGCAAAAACGGAGGCATCTCGTTTTGTCGGTCTGGAAATTCAGGAGGAAAGCGCTGAGATGGCAAGGCGCAGTGTGGCACTGAATGGTCTGGAAGAGAAGATTACGATTGTAACGGGAGATATCAAAGAGGCAGGTAGTTTATTTGACGCTGCTTCTTTTGATGTGATTACCTGTAACCCGCCTTATATGATAGGACAACACGGGTTGGTGAATCCGGAAGATGCAAAAGCGATTGCAAGGCATGAAATTTTATGTACGTTAGAGGATGTGATTGCACAGGCAGCCGTATTATTAAAACCGGGCGGGAACTTTTTTATGGTACACAGACCGTTTCGGCTGGCGGAGATTATGATACTTCTGCATCAGTACAAGTTGGAACCGAAGCGGATGCAGATGGTTCATCCTTTTATCGATAAGGAACCCAATATGGTGTTGATAGAGGCAAACCGCGGCGGGAAACCCCGGATGAGCGTGGAAAAACCGCTGATTATTTATAAGGAGCCGGGAGTTTATATGCCGGAGATTTATGAAATTTACGGATACTAGGTTGAAAAATCAAAGATTTTTCAACCGTGAGTTTGGCGTAGCGCCAAACATCACAGATTGAGAGCGTGATATGAAAAAGAAAATATTTTTTTTGTTGATGCTTTTTCTTATGCTGACAGGATGCGGCAGGCAGGGTGAGACGGCATTGTCGGAGGACGTCCTTTCAGATGCAGAAGATGTGCTTTCAGATGACGGAAGCGAGGAAACGGATGCGGATGCCATCGCCGATGAAGCACAGGCAGATGAACAGGAAGAGCCGGAAGAAGAGACTGTCGTAAAAGAACCTGTCAAAGTAAAAGGAATCTATGTGACAGGACCGGTTGCCGGAATAGAAAAGATGGACGAGCTGATTGCCCTTGTAGAAGAAACAGAGTTAAATACAATGGTTATTGATATCAAAAACGATGAGGGCGCAGTGACATACAAAATGCAGAGCGATATGGTTCTGGAAATTGAATCAGGCGTGCGTTACATAAGGGATATTGATGAGTTGGTGGAAAAACTTCACGAGAAAGATATTTATCTGATTGCCCGGATTGTTGCATTCAAAGACCCTTATTTAGCGGAAAAGAAGCCGGAACTGAGTCTGAAAACGAAATCGGGAGAGATTTTCAGGGATAAAAATAAAGAGGCATGGGTGAATCCATATAAGAAAGAAGTATGGGATTATTTGATGGAAATCGGAACGCAGGCAGCGGAAGCGGGATTTGATGAAATTCAATTTGACTACATTCGATTCTCCACGGATGTCAATGCAGATGATATAGATTATGGTGAGGAAGCCGAGACAAAGACAAAGGAAGAAGTAATAACGGAATTTACCGAATATGCGTATGAGACGCTGCATCCGCTTGGTGTGGTGGTTTCTGCGGATGTATTCGGCACGATTATAGATAATGAGAGCGATAGGGAAATTGTGGGACAGAACTATCGGGATATGGCAGCGCATCTGGACTATATCTGTCCGATGGTATATCCTTCGCATTACAGCAATGGTGTGTATGATATAGAAGTTCCTGACAAAGCGCCGTATGATACGGTCTATCAGGCAATGAACATTTCTAAGGAAAAATTAGAGACAGATGAACAAATCGCAGGCGTGCGGGTATGGCTTCAGGATTTCACCGCGTCTTGGCTGAAGGATTATATTTCCTATGGGGCGGAGGAAGTCAGGGCGCAGATTCAGGCTGTTTATGATGCGGGATATGAGGAATGGATTCTCTGGAATGCTAAGATGAATTATACAAAAGAGGCGCTGCTTCCCTATTGGACGGAAAAGGAAGCAGAATCCATAGATGAGGATGCAGAGCCGATAGAAGAACCTGAAAAAGAAACGGAGAACGTATCGGCGGAAGAGGCAGGGAATTAAATGGCGGGAACTTTATATCTGTGTGCAACTCCGATAGGAAATCTGGGAGATATGACGCCGCGAGTGATAGAAACACTAAAAGAAGTCGATATCATTGCAGCGGAAGATACTCGTAACAGTATCAAGCTGTTAAATCATTTTGAAATAAAAACGTCTATGACCAGCTATCATGAATATAATAAAGTAGAAAAAGCCGACTATCTGGTAGAGCAGCTTATGC
>CAMWMM010000183.1 GCA_947175285.1 uncultured Lachnospiraceae bacterium | reverse complement strand
ATGCAGACACAACTCAAAAAAGAAGCGACTTTTCACGAGGGCATAGACACTCTTTTAACATTGCGTGAAAAGTTAATGGATGTCTTATATCAATTCAAGGCGGAATTAAGCAGGGAAGAATTTAATGCGATACCATTTATCAATGCGGATGGCTACCATAGCAAAACAATCGCTTATTCCATATGGCATATTTTCCGTATTGAAGATATTGTTGCGCATACCCTTATCGCTCAAAACGAGCAGATTTTCTTTTCAGGAAATTATCAGAGCCTCATCGGCTCCCCTATCATAACGACCGGAAATGAACTTGTGAAACAGCAAATTGCCGATTTTTCAAAAAGCCTGAATTTAGATGAATTGTATCACTATGTTACCGCTGTAAAAAACAGCACAAACGAAATATTAAAAACTCTCTCCTATGCTGATTTAAAGCGAAAAATGACGGATGCCGATAAAGAACGGCTGCAATCACTGCATGTAGTAAGCGAGGACGAAAAAGCATACTGGCTGATAGATTACTGGTGCACAAAAGATATCAAAGGCTTGCTCCAAATGCCGTTCTCCCGCCACTTAATCATGCACATTGAAGCGAGTTTACGCATTAAAAACAAAATACATCCGGATTGATTTCAGGCATCATTTATATAACTTACCGTAGAAAAACTGCTCCTGAAAGGAAATATCGCCCAGAATTTTTTCTTCCGAAATATCCTCGCCATTTAAAGACACAATCCACTTGTCCTCTACGTCATCAAAGCGATGCCACACCGCTATTACCTTACCCTCAAAATTCTTCAGCGGTTTATCCGCTCCAAATACATACACATCCTGTTCCGCCCCATCGCCCGCAAACACACCGTCTACATATCCGTAATTGATTGAATAAATCATCTCCGGATACCGGGGATGAGATGTTCCTAACGGTCTGTCAACTGTTCCTCTTACCGTTTTGCCGATAATATGGCTGTAATCCGGTTCATCAGCCTGTACAGTGCAGGAAAGAACTTGCACAGCGCAGAAAAAATAATCCAAAGTCCGTACCAGCTTATTCTCCTCATACAACTCTCTTATTTCAGAAACAGTCATCCACTTGCAGTCTGCAACCTCGTCCGTTGTGGCTTCTTCTAACCGTAACTCTCCGTCATAGTCAAAAAGCCACACGTCCATAATATCGTCGAATGTCCTATACTCATATTTAAAATCCACGCCGCGGATTTTAGAAAAAAGCAGCCTGCCGTCTTCCTGTTTCAAATCCAGCCCTACTTCTTCCTTTACTTCCCTAAGCGCACCCTCAATACTGCTTTCCCCTTTGATTACGGAACCACCGACGCATTCCCACATAAGCGGGGAGGTCGGTCTATTGGCGGAACGCTGGGAAATAAGATACTCCCCCTTACTGTTTCGTATCCAGACATGTACTACCAGATGATAGAACCCATCCGGAATCGCTTCTCCGCGGATATGTTCTTTCCCGGTCTTTTCTCTGTATTTTGTATACAAATCCCACTTTTCCATAGATTAATATTCTCCGGTTGTTTCCTTATATTTTTCCAACAATGTTTCAATCTGCAAATTCAAACTCTCCGGCAGTCGGCTGACATCTTTTTTCAGTAATTTTACCCACAAGTCCAGCTTTTGATAGCGGACTGTGCGCTTTCTTTTCTCTGCCTTTATCTCTGCTGCCTGCACCTTGACCTGAACCCTTTTCTGCTCGAAAAGCGGGATGACAAGATAATACATACGGTCATCAGGAAAAGACAGATAACCCAGTTCCTGCCCGGCTTGATTTTTTAAATATAATCTGTGTTTTTTAACAACGGAGGGATAGAGCGTCTCCCCTGCCTTTACCGAAACTGCTCCGCTTGTCAGCTCCAACATTGAGGAAAAATAAAATATTTTATCCCCGTCCGGGCTGACTTCCTTTTCTTCCGCAAGTTCTGCAAGCAAAGCCGAACCGTCTATAAACTGCTGTGTAAGCAGGTAAGTCAGTTCCGCCTGAATCCTCTGACGTTTCGACGAAACTTCCTCTCTGCACAGTTTTTCATCAATTTCATCCAGCAGTTCCTTACTGCACTTATACATACTGCGTAAAAACAAGGGGAAATCCTCATCTGTTTTCCACAAGTATTTCCCCTTTGCCACACAGAAAGTTCCTAAAACAGTACCGTCATAATCTTCCGCATACTGCAAAACTTCACGTTCCGCATAAGCATTTACATTGACAGGTGCATCCCATGCGGCGTTCTTTTTCGCCTTTGATGCACGGCGTCCGGAAGCCCCTTTTTCTTTCATCAAAACCGCATATGCACTGTTAATTTCCTGTGCGCTGTATTCATAGGTTTCCTGCGATGATACGTGCACATCAGGATGCACCTGTGTCATCAGCTTTCTGTACCGCTTCTTGATTTCATCCTTTCCGGTTCCCGGCGGGATACCAAGAATCTGATATGCTTTCTGTGCCGTCACAGTAGTTCCCTGCCCTTTTCCAGTTTATTTTTTGATAAATCCTTTTAAAGAATCTACAGCACCTGCTACCTTATCTACCGAAAGCTTTGCTTTTACGCCCTGAATAACCTGTTCTACAACATCATCCGGCAAATCCACGCCGAGTACGCTTTCCAAAGCTTTCACAGGCTCCTTTTGAAACTGCTCCTGCAGCTTCTTATCCTTAGCAATTTTATCTACCGCTTTTGTTATCTGTTCTTTTACGTCCATTTTTTTATACCTATCCTTTCTCAGCCTGCGAGTTTGGGTCAGCGCTAAAAGCGCTTTGGCACCAACCTTTACTTTCCTATTGTAACCTTTTTCATGCGGCTATGTAAAGAAAGTTCGTGTGCAAATAGATATTTTTTAGTATAATCATAGTAAGTATTTTAAAAACAGGAAAGGCGGGCAAAAATGATTCGTTTATTTGAACAACACTACATCAGGGAACAGAAAGAACTTGACGGAATGTGGAACTATGTCCGGGAAGACGGTGCGCAGTATACGCTCCCTGTCCCCGGATGTATAGAACAGCATCCGGAACTTTTAACCTATCGCGGAACGGGAACTTTTTATAAGAAAATTCATATTAAGAAAAAAACGAATATCCGCCTTACTTTTAAAGGAGTCAGCCATACGGCAGATGTCTATTTTGACGATATTTTTCTGATGCACCATTACAATGCCTACACCGGCTTTTCCGGAATTGTGAAAAATGTTGAGCCGGGGGAACATGAGATAAAAGTCTGTGTAGACAATTCTTTCAGTGAAGCTTCTGCGCTGCACGTCCCCAATGACTATTATACTTACGGCGGGATTATACGCCCCGTTGTCTTAGAACAGATTGGAGACGTCTATATCAAAAATGTGCATTTTACGCCTTATCAGGCAGAAGGAATCTGGAACGGTAAAATAGACGCCGAGATTGAAAATCTAAGCAACAGAGAACTATCTGCAGAAGTAAAAATTTCCTTAGCCGGGGAACAGATAACAACGCAAGTCCTGATACCATCTCAGGATACTGCAAAAACAACATTAAATATCAAATGCGGAAATGCCAAAGCGTGGAATACGGAATCCCCCATACTCTATCTTCTGAACGCAGAACTTCTGGCAGACGGAAAAGTTGTAGATGATACTATCGAGCGAGTTGGCTTCCGGGAGATAAGCATATCCGAACATCGGCTTTGCCTGAATGGTAAACCGGTATTCCTAAAAGGCTTTAACCGTCATGAAGATTACGGAACCATCGGAAGTGCGATTCCTTTACAGCTTATGGTACAGGATATGGATTTGATGCAGGAAGCAGGCGCAAACGCTGTAAGAACCTGCCACTATCCCAATGACGAAAGGTTTCTGGATTTATGTGATGAACGCGGAATGCTGGTGTGGGAAGAAAACCATGCAAGGGGATTAAGCTTAGAGCAGATGTGCAACCCGAGTTTTGATAAACAATGCAGAGACTGCATTGACGAAATGATTACACAGCATTATAATCATCCGTCTATTGTGATATGGGGAATTTTAAACGAATGTGAAAGTGCATTAGAAGAAGGCAGGAAAAAATATCAAGCTCAATATGAGCAGATTCGTAATCTGGATACTTCCCGCCCTACCACTTCCGCGACATGCAGGCATTTTCAGGATATCTGTCTGGATCTGCCTGATATTGTGTCCTTTAATATGTATTCCGGTTGGTATCAGGATGTACCTGTAAAAGAACGCCACGAGCAGGAAATGGATTGGATTGCGCGCGAAGGCGGTGAGGGAAAACCGGTCATTGTCAGCGAATTTGGCGCTGCTGCCATTTATGGTTACAGAGACAGAGGGCACTGTAAATGGAGCGAGGAAAGACAGGCTGATATCATTCGGGAGAATATTAAAGTATACCGCGAAGATAAAAGGCTTACCGGCGCATTTATCTGGCAGTTTGCCGACTGTAAGGTAACGGAAGAAGAATGGTTCTCAAGCAGGGCAAGATGCCATAATAACAAAGGAGTTGTTGATGAATATAGAAGACCTAAGGAAGCCTTTGATATGATAAAAGAACTTTTTCCGACGATGCGTCCATAACAGTGACGAGGAGGTACAGTATGAAATTATTCGACAAACTTTTTCATAATCCAATCAAAGACTACAGCACTTGTCCCACATGCGGAGGTAAAACTATTCATAAACAAGAGGACGGTAAATATAATCAAATTACAGATGGAATGTTTTGCGAACAATGTCAGAAATGGGTTATTGTAACGAGTTACAGCAAGTTAAGTTTGGACAAAACACGTTATAAACTTACTTTTTCTCTGCGGGATGCCAGTAAAAGAGCAAAACATCAAATTCTTACTATGTGCTATGGTTGTAATTTGACACAACAGCAATTGGCAAAAGAAAATATATCTATTACCAATAATGCCGAATTTATTGAAGGGGTTATACAAAGACTGAAAGGCTTTGATGTAGCTTATGAAGTAAATCCGCCTTTTCCTTATGAAGTTGAAGGCTGGGACGGATTTATGGACAGGGATTTTCTGGAAGAACTGGCAAAATACAACCCCGGATTAAACATTGACGGCGTCTTACATGATCAACTGGAAGATATGAAAAAATATGAGGAAGAATAAATTCCAGTTATTCATATTGACACATAGGTAACTTGTTGCTATAATCAGGCAATCAAAATCAGGAGATTTAAGCCGATGAAAACAATCGTAATTTACAATTCACAAACAGGATTTACAAAGCGTTATGCGGAGTGGATAGCGGAAGCGGCAGGAGCTGACTGCCTTGAACTACCAGATGCGAAAAAGAAAGATTTGTCTGCATATGAAGCGATTATTTTCGGAGGCTGGGCATGTGCAGGCGGCATCAGCAAGCTTAGTTGGTTTAAGAATAATATAGATAAATGGGCGGATAAGAAACTGATTGCATTTTGTGTCGGTGCAAGCCCGATAGAGAACCCGGAAATCGAACCGGCTCTTAAGAAAAACTTTAATGAATCAGAATTGCAAAAAGTCAGTATCTTTTATTGTCCGGGCGGATTTAACTATGAAAAAATGTCCGCTCCGTCAAAACTTGCGATGAAAATGTTTATTAAAGCGCTAAAAGCCAAAAAAGATAAAACCAAAGAAGAACAAGAAATGATAAAAATGATTTCTTCGTCCTATGATATTTCGGACAAGAAATATATTGAGCCGATTCTGGAATGCTTGAAAGAATAGCCTGCATCTTTGTCTAAATAAGGTTTACAGAAGAATTTTCTAAAACATTAGGCAGAAATGTGTAAATATTGCAGCCACATAATTCATCAAAATGTTTTTTGGCACTCATAAAAGCTTTCCATTTCTCTATTGTAAAATCCGGTAAACCATGCCTTAATGCAACATCCACTAAACGTTTCTCCATAATGCAGGCTCCGTTTGGCAATGAAATAGCATCGCATAATTGAATTAAAATATCATAATTATTGTACTGCTTATTTTGTAAAAATTGCTGGAGGAATTTTTTCTGTTCAGCAGAACAATCGTACTTACCAAAAAATGTGTCCACATCTTTTACAGGAAAAGAATGCGTTAAGCAAATAGATGCGATTTCTTCCTGTCCTATACTCATCATATAATCATAACCATCAAATATATGTAAAATGCCTTTTATACCGGCTCTGCGCCCAATATCGTGCATTAATCCCATGACATATGCCTTATCACAATCCATAATAGTTCTTTTTCGGCTTCTACGGGTTTAAGCATTTTTTATCCTCCACCTTTTCATCTTATCTTATAACTACTATTTAACTATATCATAAAATTTTTTATTTTACACACATATATTAGATGAACTGTCAATGCATACTATAATTTATCCTAACCATGTGGATATGGTCTTCCCAAATGCCATTGATATTTAAATAGTATTTTGAGACTCCCTCATTTTCAAAATTGTTTTTCTCGAGCACTCTTAAAGATGCTTTATTCCTTGGCATAACGTTTGCCTCTATGCGGTGTAAATGTAACTCATTAAAGGCATACGGTACAAGCATGGAGATTGCCATTGTCATATAACCTTGGTTAATATAATTCTCATCTAACTTATAACTCAAAAACGCAGAACAAAAGCCCCCCATTACAACATTATTTAATGCTATTACCCCAATAATTTTTTGAGGCTGCTCCAGTAATTTAATGTAAAAGCGATAAGATTTGCCCGTTTTGAAATCAAGAACTTCTCTTGCCAATGCTTCCTCCTGGTAGTCGAAAGAGAAAAATTCTTCAGGTCTTATTGGTGCAAACTCCTGCAAAAACTGTCTGTTCCTTATGTAATAGTTCACGACTTGTTCCGTAAGCGATACCGCCGCCGGTACAATTTGTATATATTCGTTTTGCATGAATTTCCCCCTTATATATTCCAATATTCAAGCAATTTTTCATCAATCGGCGCTATTTTTTCTTTTCCCTTCACATCGCTGTAAAATGCTAATTTTTCAACTTCTTCTTTATCTGTTCTATACTTGTTTATATTCTCCATATATTCAATAGGCAGACTGATTCCATATAATCCTCCGTATTCATAATGCCATTCCGGATTAAAATAGCCGGGAGCCATATAATAGTGCATCAATCCGATATATGAAAAATCTACATTTTTCAGTCCTAATTCTTCGTTACATTCACGTTTTATACATTCCGTTAATGTTTCATTTTTCTCCCTGCATCCTCCAAAGATTTCCCAATCCTTTCTATACTTGTTCCAACCAAGCAAATAATCAGAGCCGACTTTTACGACTGCAAGGCAATGATTTATAGGTTCATACTTTGTATCTGCCTTTTCTTCTTCAACACTGATTATTTCCAGCAGTTCATTCCCTCTATCGTCCTTTACTATCAACGTAGTTTCCTCCCTCAATATTGATTTTCCATCATACAAACCGAAAGTTGCAAAATATAACTTTAAGGCTTTCTTGCAAGCTGTAAATCTATGGTATCATATAATGTAAACGACCCGCCATGTTTATTTATTGTTTCCTCTATTTTAGAAAAAAACTCCATCCTAATCTTTTCCTCAATAGCAATATGATCTGAATATGTTCCCAATAATTCAACATACTCCTTAGCAGAAAATGTTCTTGTTCTGTAAAACATAGCATGTCTGATATCTGTAAAACCATATTTTTCAGCAATTTGAGCCCTCTGCACCGCCTGTTCTTCACTATATTCTTTTTCAGATTTTATATCTTTGCAGTGGTATTGATAATAATATATAGAATATAGTTTTTCAATTTCTTCTGAAAGAACAGGGTTCCCCTTATCGCGATATGGATGGTTGGCAAAGCGTGCAAAAACTCCCCCGCTTTTCAACATAGCATAGACTTTTGAATATCCGATATCCTCCGGTACCCAGTGAAATGCAGAAGCAGAATAAACCAAATCATACTGTGAATCAGTAAAAGCGACATTTTCAAACTTCTCCGTTATAACAGAAAAGTTTTTATACTCTTCAAACTTTTTTTCACACAATTTTGAAAAATTCTCTCCATATTCAACCGCTGTTAAGGCACATCCTTTTTCTAAAACCGGTAACGTTGCCTGTCCGCCCCCGATACCAACCTCAACAACATTAGATGAACTGTCAATGTTAATATAATTAAAAAGTGTTCTATATAGGTCATCCGGATATCCCGGGCGAAGTTTTTCATATTTAGCTGCGACCGTATCAAATGTCCATTCCAAACCTTTTATTATTGGCATAACATTCCTCCTCTATCTGAAACAAATAATTTTAACATCTTAATAAAAAAGTGTAAAGTCCTTGATATTTATTTTTTCTCCTTTTCCATTGCAAATTCATCAATACATATCTTTGGCTCAGCGGTTGTCTCATTTGAAACGGACTGATATAATAAACTCAAATCCAGCGACTAGAGTTACACAAACTTAGCGGTTAGCGTTATGCAAATCGATTTTGGGAGGAACGATAAAGTGAGGCAACATGACAAAATTATAAATATGGCGGCAAAAAAGGTATTAGCACCTCATGGACTCTTTAGACAGGGGACATCAAGAACCTGGTTAGACGACAACGGATATTTTCTAATTTTTGTTGTATTTGATTCAAGTAATTGGTCGAAAGGCTCTCATTTGGGGGTTGGAATTGATTTTTTCTGGGAGAAATGTGAAAGTTTAAATAAAATACTTGCATATTCATATGGAGAACGAGAAAAATCATTTTGTGAATATAATGAAAACGATGATGAATTTTTAATAAAGATGGAAGAATCTT
>CAMWMM010000182.1 GCA_947175285.1 uncultured Lachnospiraceae bacterium | reverse complement strand
GAATTGACTGCTTTGCGCCATCACATTCCACCACTTTCACAATATAGCTATCCTCCGCGCCGTCTAAAACCGCATCGGCAACAGAATCGTTTTGAATAGACAATGTACTGACACGAACGGCAACTCCCGGCTCATAGAAAGTATCGGCTGCGGTAATCGTCTGTGTTTCCCCACTATCCGCTTTTCTAACATTTCCTCTGAATCCGGAAAGATTTTCATCTAAGACCGTATCATCAAAATCCACTGCGCCATCCGGTACAACCGCAGTCCGGATACCATCAAATACAAGTCCTCTGTAATTATCATTATATATTTTACCGGAAGAAGATCCATAAGATATTGCCGGTAAGGAAGTTCCTTCAAACGTAACGACACCGTCACCCGCTTCTTTTACAGATGATGCAACATCGAAAGCCTTTAATCCAATCTCTTCCACGGAAGCCGGAATCCTGATATCCGTAAGCGGACAGCCCTGATAAGCCCTGTCCTGAATACGTTTTACATTATTTCCGCCCTCAATCTGCGTCAGATTGCTACAGCCTGCAAATGCACCTTCTCCGATAACCTCCACGCTGTCAGGCAGAATCACTTTCGTAATTCCTGCATGAGACGCTAACGCACCTGCACCGATTGTTTTTACATTATCCGGTATTGCCACAACACTGTTACTGCCGCGGTAAGCAAGCAAAATTCCGTCTCCGACGATTAAAAAGTCACCGCTTCCATTCTGCTCCCAGTTTTGCAGCCACGGCGTCTTATCAAACGCTGCCGGCTCAATTTCTGTGACCGAATCAGGAATGACTACATTAGTCAAATCGTTGCAATGATAAAATGCCGCATATCCAATCTTTTCCGTACCATCCGGAATCACTGCATCCGTTATCGCGGAACGTGCAAAAGCAAACTCACCGATTTCCGTAATCGTACCGGGTATCTCTATCGAAGTACGCTCATCATTATAATACGCCTGATTGGCAATAATTTTATTATCTATTATCTCATATTTCGGGAAAGAAGAATCTCCCTTCACCGCAGGACTGCTTGAAATACTGGGAATCGTCTCTCCCGTTTCTCCGAATGCGATTCCTTCTAACGTTACCCTGCCGCCGGTGCCATTTCCGCCGGCATCCACTGCCGAAGATGAATTATCCATAATAATAAAAACTTCATTTCCGACAATTCTGGATTTTCCTTTTACTGAATTATCCTCTGCCGATTCTAACGGATTAATATGTGTGACTTCATGGTAATAGTCTACGACAAGCGGTTCTTCCTCTTCCTGTGCCGTTTCCGGCTCTGCATCCGTGCCGTTTATCGTATCTAACGGTGTATCTTCATATTCTGCGACTTCAATATCCTCCAACACCAGATGGTCAGCATAATCTTTTGCCACGCTGCCTGCCGGAGCATCAATCGTCAGCCTCGTACAGCCGTCAAAAGCCGTACTGTGTATAGAAGTTACCGATGTCGGAATACTTATATTACGCAGACGTACACAATCTTCAAATGCTTTAATATTAATGGATCTCACAGAATAAGGAATATTAACGTCCTTTAAATTTACACAATTAGAAAATGCGTATGCGGAAATCTCTCCCACATTATCGCTGATGATAACTCCCTCCAGATTCCTGTCACCCCAGAAAGAATAAGGCAGTATCTTTTTCACGGTAGAAGGCATGGTATAAGTCGCGCCGCTTCTGCCTGCAAGCAGCGCATATAACGTATCACATCCGCCTTTATTATAAATTGCGCCGTCATCACATATAAAATAAGGGTTACTGCTGCTGAAACTGACGTTCGCAAGACTGATATCCCCTGCAAACACACCGTTTCCCATGGTTTTAAGCCCCTTGCCGACTCTGATATTGCTAAGAGACGGACAGTCTGCAAACGCCGCCTGCCCTATTTCCTCTACTGAGTCAGAAACAGAAACGGACTGCAGTGCGCTGCACCCCTCAAACGCACCTGTACCGATGCTCTTTACGCTGTTTCCAATCGTTACGCTTTTCACTGTGTCATTGCCCGAAAATGCCTCTGCCTCTATTTTCTCGACAGAATTAGAAATAGACACGTTCTCAGCCGTGCCTGTGTACTTCACTAATGTAGTTCCATTCATCTGAAAATCAGATGCAGAAGCAGTCTCTACTGCTTCCACATCTGCTACAGGTATCTGTGTGACGGCGATTCCTATCGCCATCAACAAAGCACCTGCACATTTTCTAATCTTCTTCCCCATAAGAGTCCCCCAGGAATCTTAAACTACGCTGTTTTGACTGTTGTTTTCTTGTCTTTCTTCATAAACAGAATGATAGACAATGCTGCCAAACCGATTGATAAGAACCACTTCGGATGAATCGGATCACCCGTCTTAGGCGTTACATCCAACAATCCCTCGGACAGATTCTGCGTATTGACATAAATCGTATATGGTGAGAAGTGCGTTGCCGTAAAGCTGATGCACGGAACACCGCCGATTGTCGTAAAGCGCTCGCTCATATCCTCAAGCTGGTCGTTACCTACCACTGCGCCCATCATATTGTTACCGCCATAGGCAACAAGCGCATCCGGAAGCGGAATCGTAATATCTACTGAAAGTCCGGTTGTATCTGTAATCTTCGTTGTTCCCGTAGAATCATACAGACTGATATCCATTGCATAGTACAAGATATTGTCCAGACTGCCGTATTTATTTGTCAAAGCATTTTGAACTGCCTGTGTTGCTTCCGCTGTTTCGGAAATCTTCACAATAAAGTTATCGGTAGAACCGTTAGTATTTGCTGTCGCCAGATTCTTATTACTGATACCCGGTTTTGTAATATCGACTCTCGTATTACCGTTATTACCGCTGTCACCTGTTCTTCCTGTATTCGTTGCAACCGTTCCTGAAGCCGGTGTCTGCAATGGTGTTGTTGTCGGTTTTGAACTGCCTGCCGTAAATTCCGCTACAACCAAAACATCATTCTCCGGCATTACGAATGTCGTTGCGGACGCCAATATCATAACTAACTCAACACCTTCGGATTGTGTTCTCCACTGGCTGAACTTCTGTCCTTCCGCAGGCTCGTTTGCTACGATGATTACAGTCTCACCCTCTGCATAGCTGCCGCTACCGTATCCGTTAACAACCGTTACGGTATGTCTTGTCTTTGCCTCACCGGAACTTGTCGTCGAAGTCGAACTGCCTGATGTATTCGACGAAGAACCTGATGTATTTCCGTTGCTGCCGCCTGGCGTATTCGTTGTAGAACCGCTTGTCGTTCCGTTTCCTCCGTTGCCTGCTCCATTTACTTCAAATAGGGCAACAACTGAAAGATTTGATGTTACTTCCGTATCCTCTGTAAAGTCTACTGCCTTTCCGCCAATATTAGCAACAAACTTTGTAAATGTATATCCTTCATGATAAGCCGGCGGTATCGGCGGGAAAGTCGCATCTCCGGTTCCTGCTATTGTTTCCCCATCTTCAACATACTGTGTCGGCCATACCGACGTTGCAGTCACACCGTCAATGAAGTTTACAACCCACTTACCGTCTACCATCTGGCTGGTGGATGAATATGTTGCAATGAAATCCGTATCCTGTGTAATTTCATCCTGTACATCTACGTTGTTGGTTCCAATCCATTTTAAGAATACAAAACCTTCTCTTGTTGCTTCCGGTATCTCGGATGTCTTGACAGCCCATCCGTCCTGTACCTGCATTGCTTTCAGAAGCGTACCGTCAAAGTCATAGAAATTAACATCCCACAACTCTCCGATATTCTCAAACATAAGTTTGTATGCATCTCCGTATGTGTCCGCATAACGGCGTGCAGAAGAATCTTCATACGTAATAATACGGGTCTTCTGTGTCTTTCCTGCCGCATCATTAAACGCATTAGTGGAAATAAATACTTCCCTGCCCGGAATCTTCACTCTTGAGATTACTACATTATCCTTAAATGCATCTTTATCAATCTTATTGACTGACAACGGTAAATCCACTTCATCCAAGGCGTCGCAATCCATAAAGGCTCTTTCCGGAACTACCGTAAGTCCCGTTGCATCCGAAAGGTTAATCGTAGAAACATTATTACACTCTTCAAATGCGCCGTCTGCAATTGACGTTACCAGCGGAAGATTAACATCAACCGCAGAAGTCACAACAGAATTGTCATTATTCCGTCCTCTTGACTCAAGACACTCTACTATCGTATAAGAAGAAGCGTCGTTCTTCGCATACAGGATTCTGTTATCCGCTGTATACTTCGGATTCTCCTCTGCAATATTCAAAGTCGTCAAAGAAGGACATCCTCTAAACGGCAATTTCTTAATATCGGTACAAGCTGCTCCAATCGTAACCGATTTCAGGTTCTCACAGTTGTCGAACGCATAATCCGGCAGTGATTTTACCTGATTCAAATTAACGGATTCGAGACGGTCGTTACCTTTTGCAAGCGACTCTTTATTCTCATCCGATATTTCAACGCTGCCATCAGGTAATTTATGCCTATAGTCTATATATTTACCACTGAACAAACCTGCGTATACATCTTCACGGTCATAGTTAAGTGCACTCTTAATCTCATCCGTATTATACATATCATACGAATCTTTGCCGACCTTATCCCTGTCTATATAAGAAAGGTTCGGTGAGTTCGGCTCCCTGTTCAAAAATGCCTTTATATCGATGGAAGTTACTCCATCCGGCACCGTAATATTACGTGTTGCATTCAACAGATTATACTCTTCTAATGTATAACGCTGATAATCGCCGTATGCATTCGTTCTTTCCAAATTCTCATATACATCATACGGATATTTTGTAAAGTATCCGACAGGTTTTCCGGATGCTGCCTGTGCTATAATAGGCTCAAAGAAGAAGTCAGCAATCGCACTTCCTACACTAGCGTTCTCCGTCCCACCTGATGATGTCGTACCCGAAGATGCTCCACCGCCAAAGCCCTGAGGTGAATCTATCCAAGTTGGGTTAATCCACGGTCCATACAACTCAAAATCTGTATAGAGTGCCTCTCCCTGACTCTCCCATTTTTCTTTGAACTCCGCTCTCTTAGCATCATACTGTGTAGCTGAATACAAGTTGTAGTACATGGTTTCCATATACTCACTATAATAATCTTCTGCCTTAAAGAACGAATCAATATAGTGACCA
The DNA here is from genome assembly GCA_947175285.1 of uncultured Lachnospiraceae bacterium. The sequence continues at coordinate 3,682 of CAMWMM010000182.1, read as the reverse complement.
TTCTTCACTGCATAGGACTCTCCTAAAATTGACGCAATCTGGTCATATTTCGGATAATCCAATAAGGTCGGTTCGCTCGTTCCGTTATCACGCATTACCGTAAAGTAAGTCGGCGTCAGACTCTTATAGCAGATTCTCTTACCTCTGCCGTTATCATCAATAACGGTATCTTTCATAACCGCCCAGTCATACGGTGCATAATCAGTAGAAATCGGACCATGGAATGTCAGTTCAGCACTGTTGGTCTGGAACGCATTCGTACCCATCTTAAATTCCGCCGTTGCACTCTCAGGCGTATTAAAGTATACATCTACCAAAGACAGACAGTTCTGGAACGCATTGTCGCCAATGGTTCTGACAGAATCACCAAAGTATACTCTTTCAAGTTTATCCCAATTTGCAAAAACGTTGTTATTAATCGTTGCCAGACGGGAACCGTCCATAATTGTCAATGTACGAACCGCTTTACTCATCTTACGATTATTAGGTACATTTGCATCTCCTGCAAAACAATCCGATGCAATACCTGTAACAACGGTACCTGCCACTTCCGCCGGAATAACCAAATCAATAGACCCCTCTTTTGCCGTAACATCCGGTTTCAGAGAACAGGAAATCAGTACACCGTTCTGGTCAATACACATCAGATAGTCGCCGTCGCAAACTTCCGTGTACCTGACGCCATTTATATAATATACATAAGGAATATTAGGCGCTGGTTCTAAAATCTGGTTGCCGTCTGCATCCAGCACTGGTTTACCGTTTGCATCTACCTTTCCTCTTTTGGGCGCCGCCGCAGAGAAAGCCACCCATGTAGATTGTCTCGGATAAGCCGGCTCGTCGTTAGACGGCTCCGTATACGGAGGTCCCTGTACATAAAACTTCGGGTTTGATACGGATGCAAAAAAGTCTTCCGGAAAAGAAACATAACCACAGGACTGTCCGGTATCCGGGAAATTCACTCTCTCAAGCGCAATACAGTTCTGGAAAATATGCTTTGGAAGTGTTATCGGCGATGACATACCATATGCCGATGGCATCGTAACGTCTTTTAAATTCGTTCTGCCCGCTAAAATATAATCTCCGAAACCTTTATCCGCATATCCTGCCGGATATCCATTCTGCTCGCCGCTCCGATTCTCCGAAATACGGGACGGAAAAACAAGTTCTGACAAACTGCCGGACGCACCGTCCCAGACAGCAAACGCCGCTTTACCTATCGTCGTAATATAAACCGAACTGGTTGTTCCGCTAAGCATAAAATTCACTTCATTTAATGCGCCGTCATTATAAAACGCATAATCATCTATGACTACTTCGTTCGTTGCGGCAGAAAAGTCAACTTTACCAAGCAGGGCACAGTTAGCAAACGCACCCGGACCAATATATTCTATCGGGCTGGGGAAAATAATCTCCCGTATAAGCGTCAATCCGTAGAACGCTTCCGTTCCGATATATTTTACACCCTGCACCATTTCAATCGAAGCAAGGTTCGGACAGTTCTTGAATGCATAGTTACCAACATTTTCCAGATTCATCATCTTAATGGATTTGATAAAAGAACCTTCAAACGCGCTGTCGCCTATGTATTTGAGCGCATCCGGCAGTTCGATGTTCTCCACATTTCCTACGCCTTTAAACGCATTGTCACCGATGCCGAGGAAAGTTGTTTTATCCAATACTTTAAAACCGAGCTCATCATCCCCCGGATCTGATGTGTCAATCTGGGATAAATCAATTCTTCTCGGCACAAAGGCATACGTGGTAATTACACCTGAATTTGCCGAATCAATTACTCTGGTTAAAATATAGCCTTTCAGTCCATTGGTATTACAATAATACAATCTCCAGGCGTATTCATCATCATCCGTCGGGAAATCCTTGGGTTTCTTTTCTATCGGCTCCGGCTTCTCCGGTTTCTCCGGTTCAGCCCCGATTCGTCTTTCCAACTCCGCCTTATCTTCAACTATCGCATCAATTTCATTCTGTGTAAGACCTCCTGCTTTCAAATCAGCAACCAATTTATTATAGGCGGCATTGTATGCGTTAAGCCTTGTAGTATATGTTGCATCATCCTGTACATACTGTGCATACAACCGCACCTGTCTTGCATACTCATCCGGGAAATAAATCTTAAATTCCTCATCATAAGGATCGTCCTTATCCGGATTGGAGTTCAGCGTGAATGTTGTAGTCGGGTTTGCTGTCTCTTTATTTTTAAAAGCCGTATATGTCAACTTGTTGTTATTACTATTCGTATCTTTATCGGAATCGCCTTCTCCTTCATCCACCACATAATAATCATGAATAGGGTCTGTCGAAACAACCAGCGTATCCACATTGTAGTTATCATTATAACCGCAGATAATACCCTTCTCCAGACCGTTATCCATTTTCAGAAAGTATTCATACTGCCACTCCATACGGAAAGAAGTACCGCCGGTAGCCGAAGTCGTAGCGGAAATGTAGTGTGTCCTATAGATACCATCTTTTTTTGCATCTTCTTCCGATTTGTATTCCTCGTCTGTCGGTCTTGCCAAATCGCTGGACGTTTTGTAAAAGAGGCTGTAATATGCCGACTTCTTCCCGTTAGAAGCCGCATCATACATATCGTTCGCCGGATATCTGTACGCTTCCGCAGTACTTGTTGCCGGCGGTGTGGTAGTTGTACCGCTTCCCGGGCCTTCCTCTTCCGCGTAGTTCTCCGGTACCGGAATCGCAGCTACGCCGATTGCTGTTATCATTAAAACAGCCGCAAGGCTTCGCCTTACGCTTCTTTTTAATCTCCTTTTAGATTTCTTAACTGGTGTTTTCTTAGACATAACATTCTCTCCTTCTGTCAGTAACACTTCATTATTATAAGAAAATTATAAATTCTATTTAATATGCGAAAAAAAGCATAAAAAGACTATCAGTATTTTTATCGTCAATTTTGAGTCAACTGATTAGGCTTTCGTGCGCTTTTTCTATTAATACTCTATGTAGCTGTTTTGTTCCGGCACCTGTAACTGCCTTTACCATTTGTATTCCAGACCCCTTTTAAACGACTAACATATAGATTTATTATACTATATCTGAGAATTTATGCAAGGTTTTTCTTTTTTTCCTTTTAGTTAGACACAAGATTTTGTATGTTTGCTTATTTTTTTGCACTGTATCTCTTTATTTTATCAGGTATTACAACATTTATCCATACAATAAAAAATGTACAATACCATATTTTGTAGTCGCATAGCAAAATAATTTTCAACTAAATCCATATTCCGTTTGTTTTTAAATCTAAATCTAGTGATTGCTAACGTTCTCCAGCCATATCAATGAATAAAAAAAGAATGTCAATGCTACAGCATTAACATTCCCTTTTTACAAGACTCATATTAAATATCGGAATTTAACATATATTGCTCCGCTTCTTCACGTGATAAATTAAATTTATCCTGAAGTTTTTCTATGATTTCATCATCGGACAATCTTAAATCCCGACACATGGATATTGCACCAGATATACCTCTTTTAAGACCTTTTTCGATATTCTCCTGATCACGCATCAACAACGTCATATATTCATGCCTCCATTCCCTGTTCTTCTTTGCTTCCTTTACAGCATCTTCCAGCCTCTTTACAAAATTGTCTTCCGTTTTCTTTCCTGCCACATAATCAAGAAATGCCTTTAACTCCTTGC
>CAMWMM010000181.1 GCA_947175285.1 uncultured Lachnospiraceae bacterium | reverse complement strand
GTCTGTTTCGGCAGTACGCAATTTCCCTTCCAAGTCTGTACGCACTTTCTTCATGTCTGCAATTTGCTCCTTTGTGGTAGAAAGGGAAATAAGAACGCCCATGTCTGCACTTCCTGCTGTGCCAGTGTTCTGATTTCCGCCAAGCATATCATCAAAAGAATTGCCATTCTTCTGCTGTGTCTGCCTTCTTGTTTCCATTTGATGCTGTCTAAGCTGCATATTCAAGTCACTGATCTGCTGCTGGATTTCCTGCCGCTTCGCCATTTTTTCTTCCTGCTTCATATCTTTATTAGAAGAAAGTTCCTGTAACTGTTTCTGTGCATCGGCAATCTTGTTTTGGATATTCCTGCTGTAAGAATCTGTTGCTTGATTCATTCCCATTTGCATCATTTGTGTGTTTGCTCCATTGATACTGTTAATTGTCATTTTCTTAATCCTCCTTGACGATAAAATTTGAAATCCCTTTCCTGTTATGCCTGTAAATCTAAATTAACACCAACACCCGCCTGCTGTTTTGTATTTGCCTTGTCTGCATTATCTTCTTTGGTAGCTTCGATAATTGTCTTAATATCTGTATCATTCAGATAAATCGTGCCGTCTTTGGAAGCGGAAATTTTTTCTTCTAATATTTCCTTTAATTTTTCTTTCTTTTCTGCCGCCTTTTCCTTTGTCTTTTCAATCAGTTTTTCAGAATTTACCCGTCTTTCTTCCCGGAGTTTGTCGCTCATGTTCAGCATAAAATCATTTCTGACACAGGCAATAGCACAATATTTTCCATTTTCATCTATATAACTATGGCGATATACAACAGTCCAACCACTAGCCTTATGAATACTATCCATTAGCCTTGTTGCTGATTCAACACCTTTAATCATTTCTTTCATTTCTTTTTCTTTCTTTGGATCATTCTGCATTTTTTCCAAAAGTTTTGGATTGACAGTCAAAGTTTTACCGCTTTTGGCTGTCGAGTAAGAATTTCCAACCTTAAACTCTACACTAGGAACAAGTTTTGCTAGTTTATTTGCATAATCAGCCTTTTTCTTTGCGCTGTTCGCTGTACTGTTTTTTGCTATGCTCTGCATTGCATAACTGTTGTATGCACTACTGATTTCCATTGCCATAATTTTATCCTTCCTAAATTCCCTTAAAAATAATTGTCGCTATCTCCGCGTCTCTGTTCCAATATGGAATTATCAGTTCTTCATTTTCTCCGCTGAAATCCACATACACAAGACTTCCTCCGCCGCCGATACCCGGTATTTTCATATATCCGCCAAAGCTAAGATAGAAAGTATTTTCCGCAATGCCATATTTCTGTAAAATGCTGTCCATTGCTTTTCTGTCTATATGGACATTCTGCCCGTCTGCATAAAATGCATTTCTTAATTCCTCGCTGTCATACAGCATCCACATTTCACCTGTCTCATTCATTAGCACAATATTTGTATCTTCCGTATAGCATGGATAAGAAATCTGCCTTATCAGCAAAAACACTCCCGTAAACGTTGCCGCGCAGCATATACCTAAAACGACAGCTTTCCACTTTTTATATGGTGTAAAATCTGCTATTTTAACAAACCGCTGTTTTGTATCCCTGTAATCTTTTTCTCCTGCAAACGCGGCGGCTATTTCTGCATTCTCTGACTTGAGAAGTTTTACGCATTTTAAAAGCAGCATTCCGTATTCATAAGCAGTTTCATTACTTTTTTGAATTGATACCCTGTCGCATATGTCCTCCATATCTTCTCTAAAAGACCTCCTGCAGACTGTTAAAAATGGATTAAGCCATAGCAGAACTCGTATCATATCCCATAACAGATAACACCATAAGTGCCCTAAACGAATATGCGCCCTCTCATGGCACAGAATCACCTTCAACTCCTCTGCTTTGAAATTCTGAAGCATTACTTTTGGAACTACTGTTCTTGCATGGATAAGTCCTGTTGTAAATGGAGTGACTGCCATTTCATTTATATAAATTTCCTGCCCGTCAATTCTGTCTTTTTCCATGCATGATACAAGTCGGTGAAGTTTTATATATTTCCAAATGATAAGGCTTGCAGTAATCATCATGCCAATCAGATACCCATACCGAACCTGCCAATATTCAATACAGATATTGTTCCACCACATGAACATCCTGCACATCAGCATATTTTCATAAAACAGTCTTAGCTTTCCTAAAAATGGAACTATGAGAAAGACACTCCAAACCATTCCTCTAAGAAAAACTGTCTTTATTAAAATTGTAGCGCGCAAAATAATTACTAACGCCAATACCGGAAAGGAAAGCAGAACACATCTTCCAAGCTGTATACAGAAGTAAATGATACAGTCATTTATAATTGACAGAGTATTTAAGAAATACCATTGCATCTGCCACATCATTTTTTCCCTTTTCCTTTGCTCTTTTCAAGGATTTCCTCTAATTCCTCTATCTGCTCAACTGTCAAATCAAAGCTCTGCAGCAACGCCGCCATTGCATTTGTTCCACTGCCGGAAAAATAACTGTCCACAAACTTCCTGCTTTTTTCTTTTACACATTCCTCTTTTTGTTTCAGTACATAATAGTGATAGACCCTCGAATCATGCTCATCCACGGTGTAGCCAAGAATATCCTTCTGGCTCAAACGATTCATCAGCACACGAACCATTCTTGCTGACATATCCACATTCCCCTGCATTTTCTTGATAACTTCTGATGAAGTTAACGGAGTATTGCTTGCCCAAAGTACTTCCATAATCAACCATTCGCTGGGTGTTATTTCTTCTTTTTCCATAACATTCCCTTCCTTCTTGTATGTGTTATATTGTATATCGGTCAATGTTTGTTAATCATTAATAGCCATTAATCAATTTTATGTTATTTTTATCCCATTGCTATTTCAAACCGCTTCCAATATACTAATAGTAGTTTCCACAGAAAAGGATACCTGCCTATATGGAATTATATAAAATCTACAATCCTATAACAGCTGCTCCGTTTAAGTGTACCGGGGATTATATGGAGTTTGCGCCGTGTAACGCCCTAAAACCCTTCATTCGATGCTTTTGGGGTTCAAGGGAACCTGTCGCACAGAATGAAAACACTGGAACAAGTCTCGTAACGCCGGATACCTGTATGGACATTATTTTTAAGGTAGACTTTACAAACAATAAAATAGAATCCAGCTTCTGCGGGATAGATGACAGAACATTTTTTTCGCACTATAATAATATAGAAAAGAAAACCGTTTTTACATTTGCAATTCGCTTCTACGCGTGGGGCGCCGCCCTGTTTGCAGAAGAATCTATGAGAAATACAAAAAACGCCTTTTTCAGTGCAGACTGCCATTTTACGAAAATTAAGTCAGAACTGGAAAAACATCTATTTGACGTTACCGATATATACAACCTAATCCCGATAGCGGAAAAAATATTGCTGAACCACCTTCAGGAAAAAAACAGAAATCAAATCGTATTTCAGACCGTAGCTGAAATATTGAAAAATAAGGGAAACTTGCTGATGGCAGATTTAAAACGGGAAATTCTTATCAGCAGCAGGCAGTTGGAAAGACTGTTTCTCGAATATATCGGCATTTCTCCTAAAAGTCTGGCGTCTTTAGTCAGATATCAATACCTGTGGAATGAACTTATTTACAATAAAGATTTTCATATGGCAGACGCCGTATACAAATATGGTTATTCCGACCAGGCACACTTATGCCACGATTTCAAGAAGTATCACTCCATGAATATAGCAGAGGCAAAAAAGTACGCTATGCAGAATGTCGGAAATATACAAGACACCTCTTCCGATTTATCGTATGATGTTTTATAAAACACACTGGAGGAGGAATGTCTTATGAAACATAATACTAATAATCAACAATCATCAATGATGAGCGTCTGCGGTACGGACTGCAGTACATGTTACTGTTACAAAAAAATGTGCGACGGCTGCAATGCCTGTGAAGGAAAAGTTTTTCATGTTCCGGACGGAAAGGCATGTGCGATTTACGAATGCGTGTCTCATGAAAAGAATCTGAAGGACTGCGGTAAATGTACGGAAGTCCCATGCGGCATCTGGCGCGCAACAAGAGATCCTAAATATTCTGATGAAGAATTTGAAGAAAATATATCTACAAGAGTTAAAGCATTAAAAGAATTGGGCGGCACCGAAGTATAGACGCCATATTCTTCACCGCACATAAAAGGAGCATCGTATATGGTTACGCTATATATTCCCACTCTCAAAGACTTATGGTTTCGCCGGAAGTTCCTGAGTGATTCCGAAACGATGTCATATAACCACGCCTGGGGTGGCACCATAGATTTCCCGGAAGATAAATGGACAAACTGGTATGATTTCTGGGTAAGAAATCCTGAAAACAAAAGATTTTACCGTTATCTGATGAAAGCGGATAATAATTTATTTGTGGGAGAAGCAGCGTACTATTATGATGAAAAACGTGATATTTTTATTGCCGATATTATTATTCCTGCTCAATATAGAGGACAAGGTTACGGCAAGGCAGGGCTAAACCTTTTGTGTGAAGCTGCCAAAAATAACGGTATCGAAGCGCTTTATGATGATATTGCGATTGATAATCCGGCAGTAGATTTATTTCTGAAAAATGGATTTCGTGAAGAATACCGCACGGATGAAGTTATTATGGTAAAAAAAGACCTAAAAGGGTAATTGTATATATTATAATACTTGTTTTTCTGCCAAAACACGCTTCCATAATATATCTACATCTGCTGTTCCTTTAAGAGCACTACGCCACCGATCGGGGATGTTATGAAAGCCAAAGAAAATCCCTGCGAGACCGCCGGTTACACACGCTGTTGTATCGGTATCATCTCCCAACATAATTGCGCGCTTCACGGCATCTTCATAATTGGCAGCACATTTCATAATCATAATAGAGCTTCGCAGGCAGTCCACCACATAGCCTGAACCTTTTCCCTCCCATGGTTCGTCCGGTCGAATGCTCCATTCCAGCTCTTGTTCATATTCCGGCATCTCGCTGTAGATATTTCGCAGGGAACGGATGGCTTTCCTGAGCGCCGCTTCAAAATCAAGTCCCGTCAGCAAAGCGCGTGCGACAAGGCAATACAGTGCACAGCAGACTTGATTGCACGGATTGCCATGAGTAATCAGGCATTGTTTATGCGCATCTAAAACAAGCTCTTTATCTGTTCCGTTATGCCAGAGAGCAAGAGGAAGTACACGCATAAGGGCACCATTTCCTTTGCCATTAGGACGCAGGATACTGCCCATTTTCCTTCCTGATACCATGCCAAAATCCTATCCGAAAAGTCTTTCAGTTGAAACTTACCACAAGTCACGATGCTGTCCAACAGGCAAAGTGCTTGAGCGCCATCGTCTGACCATGTACCGGCATCCACACCTACGTGCGCTCTCTGAAAGCCAGACGGTGGTGTCATTTCAATTTCTTCATAGGGCGGAATCTCTTCGGCAGCATGAAATTCATACGGAACTCCCAACGCATCGCCAATGAGTAGCCCATACAGTCCACCGGTCAAGTTATCATAGTTGCCAATCATAGCCCTTCCTCCGTAAAGTTTCAATTTATAGCTATCATTATAATTTGTTTCAGACAGAGAAACAATATCTTTTCTTTGTGATCCCTTGACATTAAATTTTATTATAGTATAATTAAAAACACCTGTTTTAATACGGGTGTTTTATAATAGGCATTCAAAAGTTAGCCGGAGGAATAAAATATGCCGCCAAAAGCGAAGTTTACACGGGAAGAAATTATACAAGCCGCATTAAATATTGTGCGGGAAAACGGAATAGAATCCTTATCCGCCAGAACATTAGGCGCAAAACTTGATAGTTCTGCAAGACCTATTTTTACCGTATTTCAAAATATGGAAGAAGTACAACAAGAGGTTTTGAAAGCCGCCCGAAGTAAATATAACGAATATACACTAAAGGGCTTATCACAAAACCCGGCATTTAAAGGAACAGGGGAACAATATATTCAATTTGCAAAAGATGAACCGAAGTTATTTCAGCTTTTATTTATGTCAGAAAAAATTGATACTATGACTGTTGATGGCAGACTTGCACTTGATGATTATTATGATGAAATAATTTCGTCTATACAAACTCAATATGGTGTTTCAAAGAATATTGCAAACAGGTTGTACCGTCATCTATGGATATATACACACGGAATTGCTACACTTATCGCTACAAGGGTGTGTATTTTTACAAACGAAGAAATTGACACAATGTTGACAGAAACATTTATAGGAATATTTAAAAAAATTATGTCTGATGAAAAAGGAGTTTGATTATTATGCGAAGATATAAAATAGCCGCATTGATAATGATTATACACGGCGGATTTATGGAAATCGGCGGCGTGTTTTGCTTTATACCTGCTATGCTTTTGGGAACTGATAAGTTTGATATAGGGCAATATTTTTCATTTAAACTCCCATACTTTCAAGATAATCTAAATATGATGATTGTCATGGGGGCTATCTACGGTGTAGTACGAGTTGTTGGTGCAATCGGATTATTAAAGAATAAAATGTGGGGATTTATGCTTTCTGTAATCAATTGCATTATAACAATGGCTTTAATGATGTTTTTACTGCCGGCAGGAATTATGGACGGGGTGCTTGCGAGCAGCGCGTTAATACTGATGCTGACACAATATTATGGGGATAAGGAAATCGGTTAATGATGACTTTACACCTTTCGTACAATTCGCTATAATAGGGTTGTATCAATTAACACTATCAATCAATCTAAAAGGCGGTGAAATGATGGTGGCGGATATGGGCATGACAAACAAACAGTTTCAGGGTTTTATAAGACTTGCTTTAGAGCTAATTGATAAGGCTTTAATAAAATCACCAGATAACGACGAACTACAGAAACTAAAAGACATCTTCCAATCAATGTTAGAGGATGGCAACTAAACAAATGCATTATCAATAATTCAACTAATGTGTAAAGTCTACTGAATTATCAAGACTTTACACATTTCTAATTTTGCTATGGTATCTCTCCCACCGGCTGGCCTGTTTTTGTATCGTCACTTACATAAGATACATTATACAATAAACTACGACAGCAGGATCATCAAAGTCACTGTCAACCCTTTACCCTTGCTTGAACATAAAAGTTCACCGTTCATTTTAGCCATAAGAACCGAAGCGATATACAGTCCCAGACCGCTGCCGTCTATGTCGGAATCTTTTACGTTCCTGCCACGGTAAAATTTGTTCATTATAAGATCAAGCTCGTCAGCCGGAACACCCTTGCCGTAATCGGTAATCGACAATGTCAGATAGTCTCCGCTCAAAGCACACTCAATGTCTATGGAAGTATCAGCATATTTATAAGAATTACCGATAATGTTTCCGATAACCTGCTCTATACGTTTTATGTCAATGTGTATCATACATTCAGGTATCGTACTCCTTCTCACAAGAGAACGTGTATCCGCCGCCCTGATGATGTCATACAGCACAGCCGCATTTTCATCAGTGCAGTTCACGGTCATTTCGCCAAGATCGTCAAGTGCAGCAGTCAGCAGATCAGTGACGAGAAGTTCCATCTGCTGTGTCTTCTTCTGTATGCCCTCAACCTTGCCAAGAACATATTTATCCTGTACTTTCAGACTCAGCACATCGCAGATTGTGTTGATACCCGTAATAGGCGTTTTCAGGTCATGACTCAACTCAGCAACAAGCTCTTTTTCTTTTCGTTTGAGTTCTGTTTCTCTGGCTTTTGATGCCCTCAATTCCTCACGCATGATATCAAAGCTCTCGGTGAAAGCCCCAAACAGATTGCTGCGCTCCATTTCAAGAGGACTGTCGAGATCGCCCATTGCTATCCGGCCTGCAAACTCTTTCATCTTGCAAAACGGCTTTAAGATGTTCCTGCTGATATACAGATAGAACGATACTGCCGCCGTTACCATAATAAGAAATAGTATTACAGCCGCACAGGTCAGGTAATCAAAAGCCTTGTTATACTCCGAAAAAGACGGGTCAGGTATCGCCGCTGTTGCAAGGAATCTGTCACCGTCCGTCACCGCAAGACACAGATAACCGTTATTTCTTGATTTCGTGAGCGTTAAGTTTTCACCCCCGGGATAGATACAGAAACCCTCCGTATCAAACACAAGTATATCGGTATCGGGAAACTTTTCTTCAAGAATAGCAAGGTCATTCATATTCTCTCTTACTGTTTCAGCAATATCATTTTGCAGGACGATGTTTGGCATGTTTTTTTGCCTGCCCGTCATGACGAATATCCCGATACAGCAGGCAACGGTCATCGCAAGAAGAATAAGCGTTCTTCCGTACCTCATGACATTTCACCCATGATATATCCTACACCCCAAACCGTTTTTATGATCTTCGGCTCATTCGGGTCGGCTTCGAGCTTTTCCCGAAGATGACGGATATGCACCGCAACCGTACCCTCACCGACGCACTCGTCTTTCCACACATTCTGCAAGAACTCGTCCTTTGTTATGACCTTTCCTCTATGCTCCAGAAAATAGAACAGCATTTTGTATTCAAGAGCTTTCAGCGTGATCTGTTCTCCGTTTTTGCTTATGCAGTGCGACTGTGTATCAAAAAACAGACCGTCAATGATCTGTATTTTTCTGCTGCTTGTCGCTTTAGGCGATTCTTTCACGGCAGACTGTGTACTTTCGTATCTGTTCAGAATAGCCCTGACCTTTGCAAGGAGAATATTCATCTTAAAAGGCTTTTTGATATAATCATCTCCGCCAATATTAAGTGCCATAAGCAGATCGTCATCGCTTGTACGGGCACTGATGAAAAGGATAGGCATATTGTATTCGCTCCTTATGCTCTTACACAGCTCAAAGCCGGACTT
>CAMWMM010000180.1 GCA_947175285.1 uncultured Lachnospiraceae bacterium | reverse complement strand
ACTGAAATCAAACTGCTCCATATCCTTTATCCATGCTTCCCGCACATCTTCCGCATAAGAGGAGGAAATTCCCCATTCCGTCACGCCGTTATGATAAGAAATTTCCGTCAGTTTACGATACTTATCAAAAGGCAAATCATCCTGATAAATCTGATAATAACCCTCTTTATACTCATCAGACCCTATAAGCCTGTCAAGCAGTTCTGCGTTTTCCGGATTATCAACATTCACAGTAAAATGTCTGCTTACGGTTTTTCCGGACTTTAACCTGTATAAAACATTGACATCCCTAAGTTCTTTCATATCTTCCGTTTCTACTTCTTCATAGCTTCTTCTTACAAGTTCGCAAACCGCATCCACGTCTGTGATAAACATGTTCTCTTCTAAATATGCCGCATCATAGATGCTGTCTGTATACTCATCCCCATCCGGCCATTTGAAATACCGGCTATAGGAGCCCATGCTAATCGCTGCGCTTTCCACCTTATCCGCATCCGGAATATAGGCATCATACCCAAACAAATCAAACTGGTGAATACAGAATACCACAATCACAATCGCTGCGGCAATTCCGCCTGAAACAAGATGCTTAAACGCCGAACGGATATCAAAATCATAAATGACCTCCATCAAGGCACAGCATAATACCGTTCCCACTATCATACATATAAACGCGATGGGCTTGTTTTCATAAGTAACTTCCTCGATAAGAATATAAGCTATTAATCCGACGATAACGGAAACGATAATCTTTACAAACGGTTTGACCGGACGGAATGCTATGGCATTTCCCGCAGCCTCCGCCGGACGTTTTATATAGCAGAAATATGCAAGTACAAAAGGAATGATTGCAAGCGCGATCCATTTTGCATAAATAACTGCTGCGACTCCAAGCATTTTACCAATTCCTGCCGTTCGCTTTAATTCGTTTATTTTTCCCAAATAATCAATCACAATACAAAACTTACTTTGCGTTCTATCAAAGAAATATGTATCCGCATGTGCATAAAAGCGGTCTTTTAAGTCTACTCCAACCACCATTATCCACCAGTCAACGGAAAGCAAGACACCCGCCGCGCATGCTGTAATGATTGCATTTCCGGTCAACATAACTGCAAGAATGGTTGTATGGTAAACAACTAAAAAATACAGAAAATTCCCAACAAAAGCCATCCCGCATTCCGCCAGTCCGTTTAAGAAAAAAGCGCCTTGTGCCGCCGCGATAAGCCAAGCTAAAATATTACATATAAGCGCAGGTAAAAGATAAATGAAAATACCGTTGCTATAGACAACAAGGAAACGTTTTTTCATGGAAACAGGAACGCTGTGATACATATCCACTTTTTTTCTGTCATACAGATAGGAAAAGCCCTGTATGGCTAAAATAACACCGAGAATCAGGATAGGTATCGTTGCCAATGGCTGAAAACCGACTGCTTCCGCTGCCGCATCACGAAGCACATCTTTATAGCCATCGTCCGTAATGTAACCTCTATCATATCGTACATGTATTCTGCTTAAATAAATTATCATAATGCCCGGATAAGTCGCAATCTGTAACAGAATGCTGACTGCCCATGCCCATATCCTGCGTTTCTGATTTTCCTTTATGCTAACTAAGAATGAGTTTTTTGATGTCATAACCTACAACCTCCGTTTCACTGATAAAGATTTCCTCTAAGGATAAAGGAAGCACTTCAAAGAATACCGTGTTCACTGTTGCAAAGTGTGCCATGACTTCCTCTTTCGTACTTCTAAGCGTTATGGTAGATAAAGAACCTCTCTGTTCTTTCTTTAAAATTTCCAGTCCGTTAAGCGCTTTGCTCTCTTCTTCCGCGGATGTAAACACACATTGTACTTTCTGGATGTTGCACTTCATATCCTCTAAGTCTTTCGATAATAAAACTCCGCCTTTATGTAACAGACCGATATGGTCGCATATATCCTCCAGTTCCCTTAAATTATGGGATGCGATAACCGGCGTTAAGCCGTTTTCTTCCATTTCTTTTGCCATGAGGCTTTTAATGCCCTGACGCATCACAGGGTCAAGCCCGTCGAATGTTTCATCACACAGAAGATATTTCGTATGGGAACAGATTCCCAGTAAAAGCGCAAGCTGCTTTTTCATACCTTTAGAAAAAGTGCTTATCTTTCTGTTTTTATCTAAATTAAATTTTTCCAGATAACTATAGTATTCTTCTTTGTTAAAAGTTTCATAAATGCTGCTGTAATAATGTTCCATTGTCATCGCATTCGCCCCTGTAAAAAAGTAGGGTTCATCGGCAATAAAAAACAGTTTCCTTTTCGCCTCCACATTATCATAGACAGGCATATTATCTACTGCTATCGTTCCCTCGTCAGGCTTTAGTACGCCTGTTAACATACGCAGTACGGTACTTTTTCCGGCTCCATTCGTTCCGATAAGACCAAATACCGTATTTTCCTTAATCATAACGCTGACAGAATCCACTGCTTTTATGGAATCAAAGATTTTCGTCACGTCATATATTTCAATCATTGCTTTTCCTCCCTCATTTTTGAATCGCTGCCAGAATTTCCTCTCTGGTAATGCCGTATTCAAGTGCTTCGTCTACAACTGCAAGCAGCTTCTCCATACAGTCCTTTCTTCGCTCCATCAGAAGCTTATCCGGAGTCGATACAAAATTGCCTCTTCCTTTGACCGTATAGATAAATCCGTCCCGCTCCAACTGTGCATAGGCTTTCTGGATGGTATTCGGATTGATGGACAACTCCATTGCCAGACTTCTGACAGACGGCATCTGCTCATCCGGCGCCAGAACGCCTTTCAGAATCAAAACCTTGAATTTCTCGCAAACCTGCTCATAGATTGGTCTGGTATCTTTGTAATCTATGACAATCATATGTTCCTCCTTTCGTAATGATTAGCATCTACACTATGTATAATAGGTGTATTATTTATGTTAGTACACTTAATATACACAATTCCAACATTTCTGTCAACCCTTTAATATTATTTTTCTAAAAAAAGAGTTGACTGAAAGCCAACTCTTTTATCCTGCATTTACAACTGCAACTTCTTTATTCATACACTCTTCAAATTCTTCTTCCGGCATCGGTCTTGCGAAGTAGTATCCCTGAATCATATTACAGTCGATGCTCTTTAAGAATTCATACTGGTCTTCCGTCTCGACGCCCTCTGCTGTCACTTCAATGCTCAAATCCTGCGCCATCTGCATAACGCGGCGGATAATCTGCTCGCCCTTGAAGTCATCATAATCATCTACAAAACTCTTATCAAGTTTCATAACATCTACCGGAACGGATTTTAACATCATCAGGGAAGAATATCCTGTACCAAAATCGTCCATCAGGATCACAAATCCGACCTGATGCAGTTTTTCCATAATGTTTATTAAATCTTCCTGTTTATCTAAAATCGCGCTTTCCGTAATTTCAAGCTGAATATATTCAATCGGTACGCCGGATTCATCTAATATCTTCTTATATTCATCAATAAATTCCGGCGTTTCCAGAAGTTTTCTGGAAACATTAACGGAAATCGGCACTAGCGGCAGTCCCTTTTCCATCCAACGTTTCTGCGCCATACAGACCTCTTTGAACACATATTCATCCAGCTTACGGACAAAACCGCTTTCCTCTGCGTGAGGAATGAAAAGTCCCGGAGAAATCATCTGTCCGTTAGGTTTGCGCCAGCGGACCAACGCTTCCGCTCCTGCCAGCCTCTTCGTTTTGGAATCATATTTCGGCTGGTAAAAAGCAACAAACTCATGGTTCGCATACGCAAGCTCAATCTGGTCGGAGAGCTGCTTCTTCTGCACAATACGGTCTTTCATAATATCCGCATAAACTTTATAGATACCGCTTCTTTCCTGCTTTGCATAGTTATGGGCAAGTATTGCACAGTCCAATACAACATCCATATCCTCATCATATCTGTCCGCATAGTAGAGCCCGAAAACCGGATGCAGAATATATTCCGTATTCTTAGGCATAAAGCAATGCTGTATTTCTTCTGTCAGCGTCAGAATACGTTCTTCGATGTCTTTCTTTTTCTCATAGAAGAATAACATCGTAAAATTATCTGCCTGGCTGCGTCCTGCCAGTTCCCCTTTCCGGCAGTTTTTTTGAATCACATCCCAGATATACTGTAAGACTTTATTTCCCTCATCATAGCCGAATAATTCATTAATCAGCTTAAAGTCATCTAAATCCATTACCAGAAAAGCAGCATTATCATGCCCTTCTTTCATTGTTTCCAAGGCATCCAGTTTGAATTTTGCAAGGGTTCTGCCGCCGGTCAAATCATCCACATATAACAGGTTCTGCATCTGCTTCTTTTTCCTGAGTTCATCCTGGAAAATCAAAAATGCAACAACAATACAGATGACTGCCAGTATTCCACATACCAGATACGTTCTATGAAGGATGTAGTTCGACGTACTTTCCATAAAGTCAACCGGTACAACATCCATCAAAAACCAGTCATTGATACCAAGCGGCGTAATATACATATATTTTCCTACTTTATTGTAGAAAATAACATAACCTGTTTTGCTGCTCTCTAAAATTCTCTTTGCTTCTTTAATAACCTTACTATTACGTTTGTCCGCATCCTGCATGGAGTCAAAGATATTCGTCATATTCTGGAAACTTGTCGAATTGTTAGAATCCACTACCTTAGAGCCGTCACGCTGTACAATATACGTATATCCCTCACCCTCAAATGAAGTGACTGCCAAAATTTCCCTTAAACTCTCCACCCGATAAGTGGCAGTAATAACACCGACAATTTCCCCTTTACTTGTTACCGGTGTACTGAAGACAATCATCTCTTCTCCGTCGGTTGGGTCAATCTGCAAATCTGATATATAGGTTTCCCCCTGTATGGCAGCCTGAAAATATGACCTTTCGGAAATATCATAAAACAAATCGTCTGTTGTATATGCTGCGCCATCCGGTCCGGCAAACCCCATTCTCTTAAAAGAATAACGATCCACAATCTCTTTTAAAATATCAATAATATCGTCTTCGGATTCATACAGAGTGCCAACACGGCCGGCAATTTCCGTCAGTGCGGCCAGATCACCTTCGATTTCTTTCTGCACAACAAGAACATTCTGATTAGATACCTCTTTCAAGGTATTTCTTACCAGTTCCCTCAGTTCATTTTTTAAAATATTAGAATACCATGCAAACGTTAAAACGCCAACGACCAGTAACGCGACTACATAGCCGATTCTAAAAACCCATTTTTCCCTCGTTTTCATCCTGACACACCTCTTATCTTCAGTCATTAAGAAGGAATAATTTTTATTTTACTAATAATGATTTTCCTGTCATCTCTGCAGGCTGTTCCATACCCATCAGTTCAATTAAAGTAGGTACGATATCCGCCAGACATCCGCCCTCACGAAGCTTATAAGCCGGGTCTGCATTCACTAAAATAAACGGAACCGGATTAGTCGTATGTGCCGTAAAAGGAGCGCTTGTCTCATAATCAATAAGCTGTTCCGCATTACCGTGATCCGCACAGATAAACATAACGCCGTCTACTTCCTTAAGCGCTTCCACCGCTTTGCCGACGCATTCATCCACTGCTTCCACCGCTCTGATTGCAGCCGCTTCCACACCGGTATGTCCAACCATATCCGGATTTGCAAAATTGATAATGATAACATCATATTCTCCGGATTTGATTGCGCCTACCAGTTTATCGCATACTTCATAAGCGCTCATCTGCGGTTTCAAATCATAGGTAGCGACATCTTTCGGAGAATTTACCAAAATTCTGTCCTCTCCCTCATTCGGTTCTTCCACACCGCCGTTAAAGAAGAAAGTGACATGCGCATATTTCTCCGTTTCCGCAATTCTCGCCTGTTTCATATGGTTTGCCGCCAGCCATTCCCCGAATGTATTCGTAACGGCAATCTTATGGAATGCCACTTCTTTATTCGGAATGGTCGGGTCATAATCTGAAAAACAAACATAAGTAATATTTAATCTTTTTTCTCTGTTAAATCCTTTAAAATCATCATCACAGAAACTTCTGGTAATCTCTCTTGCCCTGTCAGGTCTGAAGTTGAAGAAAATAACGGAATCCCCGTCCTTAATTGTCGCAACGGGCGCGCCGTTCTTCATTACAACGGTAGGTTTTACAAATTCATCCGTTTCCTCTCTGTCATAAGAAGCCTGAATTCCTGCCGGTGCACTTTCAGCCTGCAGTCCCTCTCCTTTTGTTAAAGCAAGATAAGCTTTCTCCACTCTGTCATAGTTATTATCTCTGTCCATTGCATAGTAACGTCCTGTGACACTTGCCACTTCACCGACGCCGATTTTCGCCATTTCTTTCTCCAAATCTTCCACGAAGCCCTTACCGCTTGCCGGAGGCGTATCACGTCCGTCTAAAAATGCGTGTACATAGACTTTGGACAAACCGTTTCTTTTCGCAAGTTCCAACAATCCATATAAATGGGTATTGTGGCTGTGTACACCGCCATCCGATATCAAACCATACATATGCAGAGAGGAATCATTCTTTTTGCAGTTGTTGACGGCATCCATAAGAGCCGGATTTTCAAAGAAAGTACCGTCCTGAATCTCCTTTGTTATTCTTGTCAGTTCCTGATATACAATGCGGCCTGCGCCCATATTCAAATGTCCGACTTCGGAATTTCCCATCTGTCCGTCAGGCAGTCCTACTGCCATACCGCTCGCATTTCCTTTCACATAAGGGTACTCTGCCATTAATTTGTCCATAACAGGCGTTTTTGCCTGTGCTACTGCATTCCCCTGTGTTTTTTCATTAAGACCATAGCCATCCAAAATCATTAATACTGCCGGTTTCTTTCCCATCTTCTTTTTTCTCCTTTACCATTCACACTTTCTTATTTTTATTAATCTCCATTCTTTACGTGGAATAATCAACTTCCCATTCATGTTCACCGCCCCAATCGCCAATCGCGGTTTTTGTCATCCCCTCTTCGGTGGATATCTGTGTCGTAAAACGATAATTCATCTGCACGGAAGTGCCATTTTTTAAGACATTGCTGTATTCATAAGTAATGATATATTCCGTATGCGGATAATAAGAGCCATCTGCTCCCGCCGGTTCATAGGAAATGGTTGTCCGCTGCACACCGTCATCTAAGTGCCTGCTTCCCCATACGGTAATCACACCCTGTGAATTTTCATACTCATCATAACCAAGCCACGAAAAAGTGAATCCATTCTCTGTCCGGTGAATCACCATCTGCTCTTTATTGATTGGAATGGAACCTGCTCCTTCCCAGTAACCGCTCTCTTCCGCAATAAATTCATCCTGTATCTGCTGATATCTGTCGCCTACAATAAAATCTTTGGCGCTTTCATAATTTTCCTGCTCAAATTCAGTAAACATATCGGCAAAATCCGCTTCGACCGCCTCTGCATATGCCAGACATGCGGCTAAATCAGCCATGTCAGCATCGGAAACTGCCGCCGCAATATCCTCCGCCAGTGTACGATAACTGTTTACATGCGGCATGCTTATATATAAGTATTCGCTGTCAGGAATTGCGTATTTTATTAAAATATTTTTCAAATTGTCCGTATGAAACTGTTCATATAATGCCAATAAGGAACGAAGCATCCGCTCATACTCCCCATACGGACACGTATCTGTCATAACATCCGCGTCCATGAAAATTCGGGAGTTATTCTCTTCTTCTGCACTAAACAGCATGCTATAGCAGGCGTCCAACACTTCATAAGCCTGTCTGTTTTCCGGCTGTATCTGCAATATATGGATACATTTACTCACGGTATCAGGGCTGCAGTTGTCTTCATTTATCTGGGCAACCGCCTCATTCAAAACGATGGTAGAATATGCCTGTAACAATTCCTCGTCCTGCGTCTTCTCCCATCCCGCGTACAGAATATCTTTCGCTGCATCGGTATCATTTTGTTCCATATAATTCTGTGCCAGATACTGATAGGCAATGATTGACGTTTCATCAATCTGCAGCGCTTTCTTGTAAGCAGTCTGCGCCTTTTCATAATCACCGCCCGCCGTATATTTCTCTCCCGCCGATAACTTTAAGGATAATCTAAAAGAAGCCTGATTCAAAATAATAACGCCGCTTATGCCTCCTACAAGAAGTATCAGAGCCGCTGCGATAATAATTTTTTGTATCATGACCTGCTTCCTACGTACAACGCGTTTTCTTCTCTTCTTTTTTTTCTTTTTCTTGCCAGTATTTCTTGGTTTTGCCGAAGCTTTTGCATTTTCTCTGTCGAAATCCCTCATGCTGTCTGCTCCTAAAATCACCGTAATCTTCGGTCTTTTTATACACCTATTGTATATAATAACACATTCCACTTTGATTTACAAACAGTTTGTGGTAAAATTAGCCAAATAAAACATAGAAAAAGGAAACTTTTATTATGCAGTTATCCATAACCATTACTTATAACGGTTCTTCGTACACGCTTCCACTGACTGTCATAAAAAGTAAACGGAAGACTTATTCTATTTCCATTAAAGAAGACGGCGAAATTATCGTCCGTGCGCCTCTTCGTACAGGCAGCCGGCAGATTATGCAGATTGCGGAGGAAAAGAGCCGCTGGATTATCACACATTATCTGGAAGTCTGTGAAAAGAAAAACAGCAGACCTCATTCCGATTTATCTGCCGTACAAAGAACTGCGCTTGAAAACCGCTATAAAGAAGCGGCACGCTCCTATATTCCCAAACGGGTTGCTTACTATCATGAAATGACAGGCGGGACATACAACCGCATTACTATCCGCGACCAAAAAACAAGATGGGGAAGCTGCAGCAGTAAAGGTACGCTCTCCTTTAACTGGCGGCTGATGCTTGCCCCACCTGCCATATTGGATTATGTTGTTGTACACGAATTATGCCACTTAACGCACATGAACCACTCTCCTATGT
>CAMWMM010000179.1 GCA_947175285.1 uncultured Lachnospiraceae bacterium | reverse complement strand
ACATGATGCTCCTGGTCATAATAGCCGATTTCCACATTTGTACCAAGACGGATAAGTCCGGCATCAGGCGGGAGCAGTTCATTAATGATTTTTAAAATCGTTGTTTTTCCTGTCCCGTTATCGCCGATGATGGCAACATGTTCACCGCGCTTGATGTCAAATGAGAGATTTTCAAACAGTGTCAGTGCGCCAAAGGATTTGGAGATGTTTTCGACATGAAGCACATCGTTGCCGCTGTTGGTACGCGGCTCCAAGTGCAGGTGCATATCGGCGCGGACCTCGGTAGGTTTGTCAAGCACTTCGATTTTATTTAACATCTTTTCCCGGCTTTCGGCACGTTTGATGGATTTTTCCCTGTTAAAAGATTTTAACTTTTCAATTACTTCCTCCTGATGCTTTATCTCACGCTGCTGGTTCATATAAGCGTGATACTGCGCAATGCGAAGCTGTTCTTTTTTAGCGGCATAGGCGGAATAGTTTCCGGTAAAGACAGTTGCTTTTGTATTATCGAGTTCAATTACCTTGCCTGCAATCCGGTCTAAGAAGTAGCGGTCATGGGATACGATAATAACCGCGCCTTTATAATTGAGTAGATACGTTTCCAGCCATGTGATGGAAGACATGTCCAGATGGTTGGTAGGCTCGTCCAGAATAATCAGGTCGGGATTTAACAGTAACAGCTTCCCAAGTGCGACACGTGTCTTTTGCCCGCCGGAGAGTGTGCTTATGGAATGGGAGAATTCGCTTTCTGCAAATCCAAGCCCCTTTAAAACGCCTGTCAGTTCGCTTTTATAGGCATAGCCGTTAGCGGATTCAAAGGCATGTGTGAGGTCGGCGTAAGTTTTCATAAGTTCTTCTAACCGCTCTTCAGAAGCGGCTTTCATCTGTAATTCAACAGCGCGCATACGATGCTCCAAATCAATAATATCCTGCTTAACAGACAAAAGTTCGTCATATATGGTATTTTCACCGGATACCGATTGGTGCTGGGAGAGATAACCGACCGTTTTGCCCTTTGAGAGCGTGACAATTCCTTCATCTGCGGGGATTTCGCCCATGATAATGCGAAGAAGCGTTGTTTTGCCCGCCCCGTTGATGCCTACGATTGCCGCTTTGTCATATTCCTCAATGTGGAATGACACGTTTTGTAAAACCGGTACTTCTTGGAATGATTTATGTATATTACTGACAGAAAGTATCATGAGGATGCTCCTTGTTTCTTCGTGTTTTTTTATTTTCAATATTATGATACAGTTTACAAGGCGGAGAGGAAACTGTCAATGCCATGCTTGCGCTTTTTTTGAAGATGGAATATAATAAAAATATTATGGAATGAAATGGATACAGGAGGCGGCATCGGTGGAAGAAAAAGAAATATCACAGGCTGTTATCGGCCGTTTGCCCAGATATTTCAGATATCTTGGAATGCTGAAAGACGAGGGCACAGAAAGGGTATCTTCTCAGGAATTAAGCGATATCATGCAGGTTACGGCTTCTCAGATCCGGCAGGATTTGAATCATTTCGGAGGTTTCGGACAACAGGGTTACGGCTACAATGTAACTTATTTATATGGAGAAATCGGCAAAATCCTTGGTCTGGATAAAGAGCACAAGTTAGTGATTATCGGTGCGGGACATTTAGGACAGGCATTGGCAAATTATGTGAATTTTGAGCGCAGGGGGTTTATCTTTTGCGGTGTTTTTGATAACAATCCCGCTATATGCGGTATGAAAATCAGGGATATTGAGGTGCAGCCGATGGAAAAAATGGAGACTTTTGTCAGGGAAAATAATATTGACATCGCCGTATTGACAGTGCCGAAACACAGCGCTGCTATGATTGCGGAACAGCTTGCCGGCTGTGGCATTAAGGCAATCTGGAATTTTGCACATACGGATTTGAATGTGCCGAATAATATTCAGGTGGAAAATGTGCATTTGTTGGACAGTTTGATGAAATTATCTTATAACTTAGCATCTCACGAAGATGCGGAATAAGATATAGGAGCACATAAAATGGAAAGGTTGGTATTATGGCGGGAAAAGAAGATTCATTTAACAAAGCGCTTTCCGGGAAGAAAATCCCGATTCTGACGTTGGATAATAAATGGCATAAACTCTTTAGTCCGGAAGATATGACATCGCAGATGAAATCGCTTGAAAAGAAGCTGAATGATTTAGTAAAGCGGCAGGGCAAACTCAACACGGAGAGTAAGGATATTCAGAGGATTAAGAAAAAGCTTATGGATGAAATTATTGTCATTGCCGATAATTTACAGCAGGAACCTGAGAGTCAGAAACTGTCTAAAGACAGAGAAGAACACAGGCGGCTTGTAAAAGAGTGCAATGATAAGATGTCCGAATATGAAGAGGAACTCTACCTTCTGCCAAAGGAAATAGATAAAGCTAACAGAAACCTGATGATGGAGTCTATGGAAATCTGTTATCAAAAGATACGTGCCAATGACAGAGAAATTAACGCATTGGAAGAGTGGATTAAACAGACACGCAGAGAACTCAAAAAGAAATTAATCAGAAAACAGGAAAAAGAAGACGAAACCAACAGAATGTATGCCTATATGCATGATATTTTCGGGGCTGACGTGTTGGAATTATTTGATATGAAGTATCGTCCGGTAGTGGATACCGGGGCAAAAGTAAAGAAAAATAAAAAAGGCAGGGACCAGGATGGAATATCTGGTAACACAGGCTGAAATGAAGCAGTATGATAATAATACGATAACATATCTAAAAATCCCATCTATTGTCTTAATGGAACGGGCTGCGCTTGTCACCGCAGAACAAATCAGAAAAGAAAAAGGAAATGGTAACTTTCGTGTTTTAGTTGCCGCAGGCTGCGGCAATAACGGCGGTGACGGTTTTGCAGTCGGCAGACTCTTGATGTTACAGGGATGCAGTGTGGATTTTGTACTTCTTGGCGCTTATGAAAAATGCAGCCGTGAAACTGCGTTACAGATTGACATTCTTACACAGTACGGATGTAAGATTTTTGACAGAATTCCCGAATGTGAATATGATATAGTAGTCGATGCTCTTTTCGGCATCGGACTCTCGAGAGAAATAGATGGTATCTACAAAGAAGCTGTCAGTACAATAAATGCGAAAAAATCTTATGTCTGCTCGATTGATATTCCCTCCGGCGTTGACGCGGATACCGGACGGATTTTAGGATGTGCGGTGAAGGCGGATTTGACGGTAACATACGGGTTTTATAAAGCGGGAGAGTTTCTCTATCCGGGTGCAGGGTATTGTGGTAAAATCATATGCGGACAGATGGGGATTGATGAACGCAGTTTTTTAGGGAAAAAACCTTTCTGGCATACCTATACTTCCCTTTCTGATATGCGTCTTATAAAAAGAAGACCTGACGGAAATAAAGGAACGTTTGGAAAAGCGCTTGTCATTGCCGGAAACGATACAATATGCGGCGCGGCTCTTTTGGCAGCGCGGAGTGTATTTAAGACGGGAGCCGGTATGGTGCGTATAGTAACATCCGTAAAAAACCGTGAAACCCTGCAGCAGACTTTACCGGAAGCTATGCTGACGCTATATGATACAATGGAAGCTTCTTTTTGTGAAGCGTTTAAGCAGGCGCTTGACTGGGCGGACAGCATTTTAATCGGTCCCGGTATCGGAACAGGAAAAGAGGCGGAGTGGATGCTTGATTACTGCCTGAAAGAAAGCGAACTCTCTATGGTAATGGACGCTGACGCCTTGAATTTACTAGCAAAAAAAAGTATTTCCGACCTGCCTCATACACAGGCGGGGAGACAGATAATCATAACGCCGCATCTTGGAGAATTTGCGAGATTATACGGCTGTACGATTCCGGAAGCATCGGATAATATAACAGCTTTTCCGGAGAAACTTGCAGATAAACTGAATTGTATTGTCGTATGTAAAGATGCAAGAACGGTTGTCACGCGCCCTGAGACGGAAACGGCGTATATCAATACGGCAGGGAATGCGGGGATGGCGACGGCAGGTTCGGGAGATGTGCTGGCAGGCGTAATTACAGGACTATTGGTACAGGGAATGGATGCTTGGGAAGCGGCTAAGTCCGGTGTCTATCTGCATAGCGTGGCAGGAGATATGGCGGCTAAGCTGTGTGGAGAACATAGTATGATGGCATCAGATATTATAGAACGGATACAAGAACTGCTTAAGGAAAGCGAATGGCAGCCTGAGAGTGAGGAATGACAGTACTATGACAGAAAATAAAAGGATATATGCAAAAGTGGATTTGGATGCACTATGTGCTAATGTTGAGGCAATTGGGAATGCGCTTAATCCCGGTACAAAAATAATGGCAATTATCAAGGCAAACGGATACGGACACGGTGCGGTTCCGATAGGAAAGGAGCTGGAAACAATTGATACGGTTTTCGGTTATGGTGTCGCAACAGCCGAAGAAGCGTTCGCTTTAAGAAAGGCGGGACTTCGTAAACCTGTTCTGATTCTGGGTTATACGTTTCCGGATAATTATGAGGCATTGATTGAAGAAAACATCAGCATGACCGTATTCCGTTATGATACATTGGAGGAACTTTCCGCATGTGCGGCAAGGCTTGGAAAAAAAGCAAAAGTTCACATTAAGGTGGATACCGGAATGTCCAGAATCGGTATTTTTCCGGATGAGAGCGGGTTAAAGTTTGTAAAAAAAGCGCTTTCCTATAACGAGTTGATAATAGAGGGTGTTTTTACCCATTTTGCAAGAGCAGACGAAACAGATAAAACATCTGCGGAAAATCAATTTGACCTAATCAGTCAATTCTGGGATGATATCGAGACACAGACGGGATATCGGATTCCATGGAAGCACTGCGCCAACAGTGCGGGCATTATGGAGTTAAAAAAGACGCATATGGATATGGTGCGGGCAGGTATTATTCTGTACGGCATGTGGCCGTCTGAGGAAGTGGAAAAAGAAACGGTTTCCATTCAGCCGGTGTTATCCTTAAAAAGCCGTATCGCTTATATCAAGCAGGTGCCTAAGGGAACGCCCGTAAGCTACGGCGGCACTTATGTAACAGACAAAGAGCTGCGGATAGCAACGATTCCTGTCGGATATGCCGACGGATATCCGAGAAGCCTTTCCGGTAAGGGGTATGTGTTAATTCATGGTAAAAAAGCGCCGATTCTCGGCAGAATCTGCATGGATCAGTTTATGGTGAGTGTAGAGGATATTCCGGAAGCAAAGACCGGCTCAGAAGTGACCTTAATAGGAAAAGACGGCGGCTGCCGGATTACGATGGAAGAGTTAGGAGATTTATCCGGCAGATTTAATTATGAATTTGCCTGTGGTCTGGGTGAGAGGGTTCCCAGAATCTATATAAAAAAAGGAGAAATTTGTGCGTATACTTTCGGAGAAGCGGGCAATACTATTGCTGTCAGTTAGAATTGCTGGAATGATTGAAGGAAGTGTGTGATATGAAACGAGGAGATATTTATTATGCTGACTTAAGACCGGTGATCGGTTCTGAACAGGGCGGCGTCAGACCGGTACTGATTATACAGAATGATATTGGAAATAAACATAGCCCGACGGTAATCTGCGCAGCGATTACATCCAAAATGAATAAGGCGAAACTGCCGACGCATATTGAGTTAAATGCGGGCAAGTATGATATGGTGAAAGATTCTGTTATTTTGCTCGAACAGCTTCGGACAATTGACAAGAAACGCTTAAAAGACAGAGTATGCCATTTGGATCAGGAGATTATGAAAGAAGTAAATACGGGATTGATGGTCAGCCTTGAACTTGGTACATAAGAGCTGCAAAAATACAAAAGAAGATGCTTTGGTAGCAGGAATGGAGGAATTATTAAACTATGGAAGATGGTGTCAGGGGTACCGGAATCGTACTGATATTTTTTGTTCTGCTGATTCTGGAAATGATACTTTATGGGTTTCATGCCGCGATGCAAAACAGACGGGAGCAGGAACCGGAAGAAATACAAAAAGAGCCGGAGAAAAAAGCGGCAAGGCTGCAGTATATGATTGATAATCCGTCAAAGTATTCCAATGCCTTGCAGTTTGGCATTATCAGCGTCAATATGCTGCTTGGAGCGCTGCATCTGTACCGCTTAAACAGCCATTTCGGGTATCTGATTTATCGGATGGCGGTAGAACATATAAACGGACTGCAAAAGTGGCAGATAACGTGTATTGCCGTGCTGACAGCGATTATTGTAACCGTCTGTCTTTTGTACATAGTGCTTACGTTTGGAATGCTGATTCCAAAAAAAGCGGCATCCAGATATCCGGATGCCTGGATTAAGATTTGTGTTACGCCTGTGTATTATATTGTCCGTATCACAGCGCCTTTTACGGCATTTGTATCGCTGTCGGCAAAGGGGATTTTGCAGTTATTCGGCATAAAAGGGCTGGATGAGACCGTAGATGTGACGGAAGAGGAAATTATCTCTATGATAAATGTTGGGCATGAACAAGGTGTTCTGCTTGCAAGCGAGGCGGAGATGATAACCAATATTTTTGAATACGGGGATAAAGAAGCGAAGGATATCATGATAAACCGTAACAATATGATAGCGCTTGACTGTAATGCGACATTGCAGGAAGCGGCGTCTTTTATTCTGGAGGAACACAACAGCCGTTTTCCGGTCTATGATGGCACGATTGACCATATTGTCGGTATTTTGCATTTAAAAGACGTGATGCGGATGCAGATGAATGAGAAAATGATGAGTAAACCAATCGGAAAGATTAAGGGTTTGCTCAGAGAGCCGTTGTTTATTACAGAGACAAGAAAACTGGACGATTTGTTAAAAACGATGCAGAATGAAAAAATACAGATGGCAATTGTGATTGATGAATACGGACAGACGGCGGGACTTCTTGCTTTGGAGGATATTCTGGAGGAAATTGTAGGAAAGATTCAGGATGAATATGACGAAGAAGCAAGTTACATTAAAGAAAACGGAAAGGATGAGTATATCATCGAAGGCATGATGCCGCTTGACGAGTTAGAAGAGCAGCTTGACATTGCGCTTGAAGAGGAGAATTTTGATACCGTAAACGGGTTTGTGATTTCCAGATTGGAGCATATTCCGGAAGAGGGAGAGGAATTTGAATTCTGGTGTCAGGGATATTTATTTAAAATTCTGGAAGTAAAGGATAGAATGGTTCAAAGTGTGCTGGCTTCTAAAATGCCCATGCCGGAAGCCGGAGACGAAAAAAATGACAAGACAGTTGAAGAAGCGGAAGAAAAATGATAGTATGAATAAAAACAAAGGAGAGCAACGTGAAAAATAAATTTTTCACACGCAAGTTTGTGCAGGCGTTGATAACGCCTTTGCCCAAAACTTGCAAGCTGAATCAGAATGGAGGATAAGAATGTCAGGACATTCAAAATTTGCAAATATTAAACATAAGAAAGAAAAGAACGATGCGGCAAAGGGAAAGATTTTTACGATTATCGGAAGAGAAATTGCCGTTGCGGTAAAAGAGGGAGGACCGGACCCGAATAACAATTTTAAACTGGCACAGGTCATTGCGAAAGCAAAAGCAAACAACATGCCGAATGATACGATAGAAAGAGGTATTAAGAAAGCGTCCGGAGACAATGGCAGCGTTACTTATAAATATGTTACTTATGAAGGCTATGGACCAAACGGCATTGCCATTATTGTAGACGCTTTGACGGACAATATTAACAGGACGGCGGCAAACGTCAGGAGCGCCTTTACAAAAGGACAGGGAAATGTCGGCACGCCCGGCTGTGTTTCTTTTATGTTTGATAAAAAAGGACTGATTATCGTAGATAAAGAAGAGTGCGATATGGAAGCCGATGATTTGATGATGGCTGCATTGGATGCAGGCGCAGAAGATTTTGCGGAGGAAGAGGACAGCTACGAAATCTATACGAATCCGGATGACTGGGAAGCAGTCGATAAAGCCGTAAGGGAAGCGGGCGTTACTCCGGTCTCTTCCGAAGTGACTATGATTCCGCAGAACTGGGTGGAACTGACGGATGAAACCGCAGTCAAGAATTTGCAGAGAACATTGGACCTTCTGGAGGAAGATGATGATGTTCAGGCAGTATATCACAATTGGGATGAATGATGGAGGAATAAAATGAGTAATCAGTATGAAAAAGAAACTATCTGTATCCAGTCAGGCTGGAAGCCAAAGAACGGAGAACCGCGGGTACTGCCAATCTATCAGAGTACGACTTTTAAATACGATTCTTCGGAGCAGATGGGCAGATTGTTTGATTTGGAGGAAAACGGATATTTTTATACAAGGCTGCAAAATCCCACCAATGATTTTGTAGCGGCTAAAATATGCGAACTGGAGGGCGGTGTGGCTGCAATGCTTACCGCTTCCGGACAGGCGGCAAATTACTATGCCGTATTCAATATCTGTGAAGCGGGAGACCATGCCATTATGTCTTCCACGGTATATGGAGGCACTTTCAATCTGTTGACCTGTACAATGAAAAAAATGGGTATTGAGTGTACGATTGTAGATCCGGATGCCGACGAGGAAACATTGCATGCTGCTTTTAAGGAAAATACGAAATGTGTTTTGGCTGAAACCATTGCGAATCCGGCTCTTGTAGTGTTGGACATTGAGAAATTTGCCCGTGTTGCACACGCTCATCAGGTTCCGCTAATTATTGATAATACATTTGCGACTCCGATGAACTGTAATCCGTTTAAGTGGGGCGCCGATATTATTACTCATTCCACAACGAAATATATGGACGGACATGCTATGGCTGTCGGCGGCTGCATTGTGGATTCCGGCAATTTTGACTGGGGCAAATATCCGGAAAAGTTTCCGGGACTTTGTACGCCGGATGACTCTTATCATGGCATCGTTTATACGGAGAAATTCGGCAAAGCCGCTTATATTACGAAAGCGACATGCCAGTTGATGCGGGATTTAGGTTCGA
>CAMWMM010000178.1 GCA_947175285.1 uncultured Lachnospiraceae bacterium | reverse complement strand
ATTCCACTCCCCTACACCGAGCACTTTGCCTTTTTTGCTGATTACCAGAACATTGGAAGCCAAAATCTCCTTTAAAACATTGCATATGTCATTAAAGACTACTTTGCCTGAATTATTATTATGCAGAAGTTTCCCTATTTTTCTGGTCTTATCTAATAATTGTACACTACCCATCGGTTCTCACCTTTCAATAGCTCACTGTTTCATAAAGATGTATGCCTATTTTAGCACAGTTTTTTCGTATTTTCAACGCAAATTGCTCATGCAATTATTGGAATTGTAGAAAAAAATAATAATATTTAATTGATAGAAAGCTGCGCCTGCGGTGTCTCCACATAACCGCATTTTTCATCCGCACACACTAATTTACTGCCTTTTTCCAGCAAAACAGAGCCGCACCTTGGGCATTTCTTATCCACCGGCTTCTGCCATACCATGAAGTCACACTGCGGATTATCAATGCATCCATAATATTTTCTGCCCTTTTTCGTTTTCTTTAACACAATATCCTTACCGCATTTCGGACAGGCAACGCCGATTTTTTCAAAATAAGGTTTTGTATTGCGGCAGTCCGGGAAACCGGGACAGGCAAGAAATCTGCCGTGCGGCCCGTACTTAATAACCATTTGTCTGCCGCAGTTTTCACAAACTTCATCCGACACCTCATCGGCAATTTCCACTTCTTCGAGTTCTTTCTCTGCTTTGATTACCGCTTCTTCCAAATCCGGATAGAAATTGGAAATAACGGTCTTCCATTTTACATTGCCATCCGCAATGCCGTCTAAAAGCGCCTCCATAGTTGCCGTAAAATTCACATCTACAATAGAAGGGAAAGCCTCTTTCATAATGTGATTTACAATCTCGCCGAGTTCTGTCACATACAGGTTTTTATTTTCCTTTACAATATAGCGTCTTGCCAGAATTGTTGTAATCGTCGGCGCATAGGTACTCGGACGTCCGATGCCGAGTTCTTCAAGTGCGCGTACTAAAGACGCCTCCGTATAATGCGGCGCAGGCTGTGTAAAATGCTGTTTTTCTTCAAAAGAATCAAAGATAAGGCTCGTATTTTTATCAATACCTTTTACTAACGTATTACCCTCTTCTTTTTCGTCTTCATTATTATAAATACTTAAAAAGCCGTCAAACTTCACTTTGGATGCCGCCACCGTAAAACGCTGTCCTGCCGCGTCAATTTTTACGGATGTTGTTTCATAGACGGCCGATGCCATCCGGCTTGCCGTAAACCGCTTCCAAATCAGCTGATAGAGACGGAACTGGTCTCTTGATAAGGAATCTTTAAGCATGACAGGCGTCCTCTCAATATCGGTAGGACGGATAGCTTCATGCGCATCCTGAATTTTTTGTCCGCCCTGCTTTTCATGGGAGGCAGCCGCCGCATAAGCTTCCCCGTAATTTTCGCTGATATATTCTTTTGCTGCTTTTTCCGCTTCCTCCGATACACGAACAGAGTCCGTACGCAGATAGGTGATGACGCCGACCGTACCGCTTCCCTTAATGTCAACGCCTTCATACAACTGCTGTGCCAGCCGCATTGTTTTTTGCGTGGAAAAATTCAGCAGTTTACTTGCTTCCTGCTGTAATGTGGATGTTGTAAAAGGCAGCGGCGCTTTCTTCGTCCGCTCGCCGCATTTTACATCCGTTACCTGATATTTTGCATTTTGAAGCGTTTTCTTTATTTTCTCCAATTCTTCTTTGGAAGAAATTTCCCTTTTTTGTTTCGTTGTTCCGTAATATTTTGCCACAAGAGGCTTTTTTTCACCCGGAATGCTGAACACCGCGTCCAGTGTCCAATATTCCTCCGGAATAAAAGCGTTTATTTCCTCTTCCCTGTCACAGATAATCCGAAGCGCTACGGACTGCACCCGCCCGGCGCTTAAGCCTCTTTTTACTTTTGCCCAGAGAAGCGGAGAAATTTTATATCCCACCATACGGTCAAGACACCGTCTTGCCTGCTGCGCATCCACCAAATCCATATCAATCTCACGGGCGTTTTTCAAAGACTCCTTTACCGCGTTCTTTGTAATCTCGTTAAAGGTAATGCGGTATACTTTTTTGCCCTCCAGTTTCAGCGCATGCAATAAATGCCACGAAATTGCCTCTCCTTCACGGTCAGGGTCCGTTGCCAGATATATTTTTTCCGCTTTTTTCACTTCTTTGCGAAGACTTGCCAGAATATCCCCTTTACCTCTGATAGTAATATATTTAGGCTCAAAATCATGCTCGACGTCAATGCCCATCTGGCTTCTCGGCAAATCGCGCACATGTCCGTTGCTCGCCGCTACTTCATAGTTCGCTCCCAGAAATTTTTTAATTGTCTTTACTGTTGCCGGTGACTCCACAATTACTAAATATTTTGCCATAATAATCCCCCGTTTTTACTCAACGTGCAAGTTTGGGCAAAGGCGTTATCAACGCCTGCACAAACTTGCGGGTGAAAAATTTTTCACCCTATTAACGTGAATCACTATACACTATATTTGAAACAGTTGCAAGGAAAATTTCACATCACTTTTCTTTATGCTTTCATAAAGTAACTGTTTCCTATCTGTTTGACCCATCCGCCTAAACTTAAGCTTACTAATTGATTCATCACTTCCTGTAAGGAAATATCGTGTCCTGAATAAAGCTGCATCTGTTCTTTTATTTTCTCTACGGACTTAGGCACATCATCCAAATTTTGTAAAATATCCGTCTGGATATCAGACAAAAGAAAATCTCCTTTTTTATCATCCGCCGTTTTTCCAGTTATAGCCTGAATCATATCTATGGGCGATAATGCAACCTGCGCCCCCTGCTGTAAGAGGCGGTTACAGCCCTCGCTAAGCGCTTCCGTTACTCTGCCTGGCACGGCATAGACATCTTTTCCCTGCTCCAATGCCATATCCACGGTAATTAACGTACCGCTTCTGTTTTTTGCCTCAACGACTAGAACGATATCGGACAATGCGCTGATGATACGGTTTCTCGGCGGGAAAAGGCTGCTTCGCGGCTGCGTTCCGGGCAGATATTCCGAACAGATACCCCCGCTTTCACAAAGCATATCATATAGTTTCCTATTCTCATTCGGATAACAGATATCCACACCGCACCCCATAACACCGAGAGAATAACCGCCTGCTTCTAAAGCCGCCTGCTGCCCTATGCCGTCTATTCCCCTTGCCATACCACTGACAATTTGTATCCCTGCCGATGCCAATTCCTCTCCGAAACGATATGCCATCCGCCTGCCGTACTCCGAACAGTTTCTTGCGCCGATAATTGCTGCACTATGTTTTTCCTCTGCCGGAAGTCTGCCCCGGAAATAAATACCATACGGAGCGTCCGGAATATGGAAAAGTCTTTCCGGATAGGCGGTATGCCCCAAACATGTAAAATGTATCCGTTTTTTTTCAAGCGTCTCATATTCTTCCTGTACGTTCCGGTTTTTTCCGGCATTTATGATTTTCTCTGCCAGTTCCAGCTTCCTTGGATGCGCCGGAAACCGCGCTGCCAGTTCTTCTGCCCGCAAATGATTAGACAGCTCATAAATCTCCTTTGGCGTCCCCGCCCCGGAAAGCACTATTTTTATCGTCTTACTTCCAATGCCCGGAACACTGTAGAGCCAGTGGGCATACGGCAGCATATTGTCCGTTATCCTATCTAAGATTTGCTCTTCCCTCTTTTCTATTACCATATCTTTCTCCTATTCACCGCCCAGCCTGTTTACAGGCATTCTATAACAGAGCGCCTCTGCCAGATGCGCTTCCTTTATCCGTTCCTCTCCTGCCAAATCCGCTATTGTGCGCGCAACTTTTAAAACACGGTGATATCCCCTTGCCGTAAGATGCAGTACATCAAACGCCTGCTCCAGCATTTTTTCTTCCGAGCGTCCTAACGGACAATATTTTCGGATTTCTTTTACACTCATATCCGTATTAAACCGCATTCTCGTTCCCGCAAACCGCTTCTGCTGAATCTCTCTTGCTTTCATAACACGGGCACGTATCTGCTCACTGTTTTCCTGTCCGGCATGCGCTGTCAATCCGTGCATTTCAATAACAGGTGTTTCCACGCAAATATCAATCCTATCGAGAATCGGTCCGGAGATTCTATCCTGATAACGGTGCACTTCATAAGGCGTACATCCGCACCTGTGCATATCCGGATAAAAGCCGCACGGACAGGGATTCATCGCACCTACTAACATCATGTCCGCCGGATAGCAATAGTTGCCGTTACTTCTGGCAATCTGCACTTTTTTATCCTCTAAGGGCTGGCGCAGGCTGTCGAGCGTTTCCCTTTTAAACTCCGCCATCTCATCTAAAAACAAAATGCCGCGATGGGCGAGCGTAGCCATACCGGGAGAAGGCACTTTCCCGCCTCCTGTCAAAGCCTGTTTGGTAATATTATGATGGGGTGCGATAAACGGACGGCTGCTGATAAGCACTTCCTTAGGCGGAAGCAGCCCTGCGATACTGTAGATAGTAGAGACTTCCATACTTTCTTCCAATGATAAAGGCGGTAAAATAGTCGGCATTCGTTTGGCTATCATAGTTTTGCCGGAGCCGGGCGGTCCTATCATAAGAAAATGGTGAAATCCTGCTGCGGCAATTTCCGCCGCTCTCTTAACCGTTTCCTGACCGTTTACATCTGCAAAATCCACATCGGACTCTTTCTGCTTTTCTGCAAGCAAAGCAGAAACATCTATCGTAAGAGGCGGAATAAAATGTTTTCTCTCCCTTTCTTCCATACGCAGATATTGCAGCGCTTCCTCAAGATGAGAAACGCCAATAATTTCCATTCCCTGCACAACAGCCCCCTGCGGCGCATTGTCCCGGGGCAGAATGCAGCATGTAATACCTTTTTCCTTCGCTTTTCCTACAATCGGCAAAACCCCTTTTACCGGTTTCACCTCGCCGTTTAATCCCAGTTCCCCGATAATGAGCATATTTTTCGTACATTTCTTCGGCAAATGCTCCAAAGCTTCTAAGATACCGACTGCTACCGGCAAATCGAACAAAGCCCCCTCTTTACGTAAATCCGCCGGTGAAAGACTGACGTTGATACACATCGGCGGAAGGGGTGTGCCTGCGTTTTTCAAAGCGACTTTTACACGTTCCCTTGCTTCTCTGACTTCCGAGCCCAGCAGTCCTACCATTTGAAAACACGGCAGTCCTTTGGATACATCCACTTCCACCTGAATCAAATAGCTTCCGATTCCATGAACCGCCCCTGATGTAATTGAACTGAACAAATATCATTCCTCCTTTTTTCTTTCGTTTCTTTGTCAGTGTTTGAATACGTTCGGCGAAACGCCGGAATTCAAGGTTGAAAATTAGAAATTTTCTGATTATATAGATGGTTAGATATAGGAATAGCATAATAGAAATAAAACAGACTGTCAAGGAATAATAATTCCCGACAGTCTCAAATCCACTTTCTTTCCTGTATCATACGACGCAGTTCTTCATCTGCGAGGGTAACTTCAAACTCTGCACTCCTCATTTTGCCGTTTGCAGATATGGTCAGGCTCTGTGTCACCAGAGCCTCTAATACATTAGCCAGCCGCATGGAAGCCTGTTTCTGCTTGGAAAGCGGAAAAGCATCCACAATATTCTCTACCGCAGCAGCCGCATCCGCCGTATTCATTGCCGCAAAAACGAGATGTCCTGCTTGGGCGGCAGCAATCGCCGCAGCTATTACCTCCGCTCCCTGCATCTCATCAATAACAATAACATCTGTATCTTCACGCATGGCGGCATGCAGCGCGGAAACATAACTCCCGGAATCCGTTCCTATCTCGCGCTGGCTTATCATTGCCATTTGCGGTTTGTGCACATATTCGATTGGCGACTCCAACGTCGTCACATGCACTTCCCTGCTGTGATTGATTTTATTAACTAACGCCGCAAGCGTTGTAGACTTACCGCTTCCGGATGCGCCTGTAATTAAAACCAATCCTTTTTTCTTTTCGCATATCCCGGTGACTGATTCCGGGATGCCCAGATTTTCAGGCAAGGGCGCCTGCTCACTGACAAGCCGGAGCGTCAATGCCGAAAGACCTTTTTCCTTATAGGCATGCACACGATAACGCCCAAGTTTCTCAATGGAAAAGGACATATCATATTCGCCCCGCTCCTCAAAGCGTTCCCGCTGCAGTTGTGTCATCATGCCAAGCAGTATTTCCAATGTATCTTTTTCTGTCATCTTCGGGAAATTCATGGTAAGCAGTTCGCCGTTTACACGCATTTTGGGTGCCGTTCCTACTATAATATGTACATCGGATGCTCCCGCCTGCCCTGCGGACTGCATGATTTCTTCTATTATCGGCATTTTTTAAACCTCTTCTACAAACTTCTTAAAACATTCCGGGAATGTACTCTTCTTCTCCCAATATCTCAGCATCCGTCTCTAACGGCGGCTCCACATAAACAGGTTCCTCTGTTTTAATCCCCTGCTTCTTAAGCAAATCCGTATCCATGACATGACGGTTATCCATTGTTTTCATAATATCTACAATCTCAATACGTCCCCTGTTTTCACGGCTATCCAAATCAATTATCTTGTTATCCTGAAATGTCAGTACCATCGGTCTGAGAATATTTTGTCTGTTTTCCACGAGTACGAGCGCCTTAGCTCCGGTGTTCAATTCCACGCTGACGCCCGGAATCAGAATATTAATGGAATCAGTGAGCGCATTTACCACTCTTACATCAAAATAATCCAAGTGTTCCAATAAAAATTTAAAAGCCGCGACCTCCGATTCGGGGTCTTTATCCAATTGTACCGCAGTCATCGTATCATATGTCTCCGCTACGGACAGGATTTTCGCTCCTATAACCATTTTCGGCAAATCCGATGTTTTGCCCTTTTCCAGATTTTCCAGATTCGCCTGTGTCTGCATACAGATACGTTTGATATTCGGCGATGTTGCAAAAACATGCTCAAGCAGTCCGAATCCGGCGATTTCCGCCCCTCGTATCCGCTCTTTTTCCTCTTCCGTCCAACTGTCCTGCGCTATAGTTTTCCCTGCGGAAAGTTTACCGATATCATGCACAATCGCCGCCGTTACAGCATCAAGCTGCTCTGAGACGGTCACTTTCATCGTATGCGCTATCATAGCGCACAGCATTGCCACATTTAACGAATGTTTATAAATATAGTCCTCTTTGCTGCGCAGATTCTGCACAAAACTGATTTTTCTGTCCAGATGTCCATAATTTTTAATGACATTGGATGTGATTGTCTGTATTTTGGCATACCGCCATGTCTGTATAATCCTATCCAGTTCCTCCTGAATGGAAAATACACAGACTGTCTGGAAACGCTCAAAATCAATATCGTCCTGCGTCATCGGCGGAACAGGCTCCGCCGGTTCCAACACAAAAATACCAATCAGACCAAAATTTTTGATACTGTTGATACTCTGTGCCGTCAGCCGTGAATTTCTTTCATACAACAGAACCCCATTCTTATTATAAATAGGACGCGCAAGCCGCATGCCAGTCTTTAAATCATCCCTTTTTACAAAGATCATCTGACTTTATCCCCCTGTCTTTTCACTACTCAAACCCTTCTCTTAACTTTTCCAACGCCTTTTTTTCAATTCTGGACACATAACTTCTGGAAATTCCTAAGTTTTTTCCGATTTCTCTCTGTGTCACTTCTCTGTCATTAAAAAGACCGTAACGCAGAATCAATATTTCTTTCTCCCGCTCATCCAATTTTTCTTCCAACAGACCGGTTAAACGTTTCAAATGTTCCTTCACTGCCATCTGTTCTACAACGTCAGGCTGTTCCTGTTCAATGATATCAAGCAGATTGATTTCATTCCCTTCCCTGTCCGTTCCAATCGGTTCATAAAGCGATACTTCTCTGGAAGTTTTCTTTTTCGCCCGAAGCAGCATCAACAGTTCATTATCAATACACCTTGAAGCATATGTGCTAAGTTTGCCTTTTCCCGCATCGAAAGAATCAATCGCCTTAATCAGACCTATCGTTCCTGTTGAAATCAAATCTTCCATGTCTTCATCAACATTCTGATATTTTTTGGCAATATGCGCTACCAGACGAAGATTCCGTTCCACTAATATTTCTTTGGCAGTCTGCCTTTGCCTGCTGTTTCCATCCTTCAACTGGCGAAGGTATGCGGCTTCTTCTTTCGCCGTCA
This sequence comes from uncultured Lachnospiraceae bacterium, assembly GCA_947175285.1. The sequence goes on along the minus strand of CAMWMM010000178.1, from coordinate 778 downwards.
GCGGTTGCTTAAATGTTTTCAAAAGAAGCCCCCAAAGTCCATTTACTCTATTCTATGACTTCGGGACAGTGCAAGTGCCTTTCCACCAAAAGAAAAGTGTCCTAAAATATATTATACAAATTTCTTTCGGAAAGTTCAACATCATTTCTAAATTACAATTTAGCTTAAAAAGTAACCTCTCCGTCATGTGACATCAGCGAAACGCTGTGAACGCCGGGAAGGGCTGCCAGTTCTTCGGTGAGTTCTTCTTCTTTGGAAACCCACAGTTCCACTACCATATCCAGTTGTTCTCCGGTAATGTTCCGGGATTTTACTTTATAATATCTGCTGTACTTTTTCACAAGTTCGGTAATTCGGGCGGTCTGTTCTTTACCGGCCTTCGCGTTTACGACTAAAATCATTGCCGCCTTTGCCATCGGAAGCCTGTCCAGTACGAATACAAGCAATGTCAAAATCAGGGAACCGATTACCGCAATTTCCAACATTCCGGCACCACAGGCGATGCCGACGCTTATCGCCCAGAACAGGAATACAAGATCCATAGGGTCCTTAATTGCGGTCCGAAAACGCACGATGGATAAAGCGCCTACCATACCGAGAGAAATCACGATATTGGACTGTACGGTCAGGATGATGATGGCAGTGATGACCGCCAGCGCTGCCAGGGAAATATTGAAATTCTTGGAATAGAAAGTCTTACGCGTGATAATCCGGTATACCAGAAAAATATACAAAGCAACCACGCAAGCGAGCAAAAGAGTTACCGTCACCTCTCCTG
>CAMWMM010000177.1 GCA_947175285.1 uncultured Lachnospiraceae bacterium | reverse complement strand
GTTTACAATGCATTTAAGCCGAATAAGCTGAACTATGAGCTTTTAGGTGCAGGTAACGGTGTTCATATGCATTGGCATATTTTTCCCAGAAGAAAAGGAGATACTGAAACGGGAGGACCTGTTTGGAAATTAGGCTCGGAATTGGCAGCGGATGAATTTTTGCCGACGCCGGAGGAATTAGATGATTTAAAAAAACGACTGCGGATAGAATTGGATAAGCTATTGGAAAAGGAGAATGTTTAGATGATTTTCAAAGCAAAGAATGGTGCGGCAATTATAGAAAAAATAAATGTAGATGAAAATGAAGCTTTAGAAAAATTTGCTAATTTAAATCATGCATTAGTTATTGTGAAAATAGAAGATGATTATTTGCTGGGATGGCATAAATGGAGAAGTGATTGGGAGACATTTGGCGGACTTATTGAAGCAGGAGAAAGTCTTAGCGAATGTATTGCCCGCGAATGTGAAGAAGAACTTGGAATTAGCAATGTTAATTTTGAGTATTTGGGAATAGTGCATTATAATATGCCGCCGGGCTATTGGGTTAAAGAATGGCATGAAGAATACGGAGGTTTATATGGGATTACCCTTTCAAGAGATGCAATCCAGATAATTGAAGAAAAAAGGCAGGATAAGGATGAAATTGGCGAGATTGGATTATATTCTGAACTCAAAAAACGAAAAGAAAACATAGATGAAATAAATGAAAAACTGTTGGAGTTCTATTAAGATTCAGACAAGTTTATTGCTTAAGTTGAATAAGATTGATTTTATCAGTAAAAGCTATTATCTCCCGTTGAGAAATCAACGGGAGATTTTTTGCATTTTGGTAACAAGAATAGCATGCCGGAAAATTATTTATACCAATTGACTTACCTCTTTTTCACAAAATAAACTGAGCCTGTGGAGCGCTCTGGTACAGGCAACGTATAAAAGGTTTTTATCATCTTCATCATGGTAGTTGTGACAGTCCGCATCACAAATGACAACGGCATCAAATTCCAATCCTTTTGACATATATACCGGTATGATAAACACACCCTGTAAGTCAGATATGCTTCCGCTTCTAATCAGTTGAATATCGATTTCAGATTTTATTTTTTGAAATAAGCGAATTGCATTATTCTCAGTCTTACATAATAGACCTATTGACTGAAATCCCTTTTCCTGACATAGTTTTACTTCTTTTATAAGCTTATCAATAAAGATGTCGGTATTATCGGCTATAAATACTTCCGGAGTATCCCCGTTCCGATTGAAACTTTTTATTTCCGGACTGTGTTCAATGAACTTTAAGCTAAAATTTAAAATTTCATTTGTACATCGAAAACTCTTATCCAGCATGATGAGCGAAGATTTTTTCCTATTCAGTATTTCACGGATTTGCTCATATAAAGAGATATCCTCTCTTTTGACCAGCGTTTGGTTGATATCACCTAAAATTGTAAATTTAGCATTTGAAAATAATAAACCGAATATTTTATATTGGAGCGGATAATAGTCCTGCGCTTCGTCAATGACTACCTGTTTGATGTTTCTATACGCATTCGTTCCGTATATTTTTAAATGCAAATAAGCGATTGCGATTGCGTCATCATAGCACAAACAATCTGATTCCAGATTTTTCTTTGTATATTTCCGGACGTTTTTAATGTTTTCTGACGGTTTATTATCTTGCAGCAAGCTGTAAAAATATGCTTCATCAAGAAACAACACTTTATACAGTTCAATAATATCAAGCTTTATAAATTTTTGTATTTTCTGTTTTACCAAATTCTTTTCTTCGTTATAACCTCTTCCCTTTCCTGTTCCGAATATTAATTCTATAATGTAATTTTCTAATTGTTCTAACTTTATGCCAAGCGGTGTTTCCGTTCTTCCCGAAACTTTTTCTTTTAGTTTCTGCTTCGTTACAATGCACCTTCCCTCATAATAAACATCCTCAAATTCTATCCATTGATATGGTATGTCATAAAGGAAGCGGTCTAATATTTCTAAAAAAGGAGCTGACATTTTAAACTCGATACTGCTCTTTATCATTTCCTTGTATCGTGAATCAGCAATCAATTTCTCTAAAAAATCATTTCGCGACTGAATCTTTCTGCCTGTTAATAATCTCCTTAGTATATCATCAAATACCACAGAGACAACATTAGCTTCACCTAATTCCGGCAATACATTAGAAATATACTGTTCAAATAATGAATTGGGGGAAATAATCATAATATTATTGGCAGACAGCTTTGCCTGTAACCCTTGATACATGAGATAAGCAGCCCGGTGAAGTGCAATGGAGGTTTTACCGCTTCCCGCCACTCCCTGCACCATAAGCAGGTCATTTTCCATATCTCTGATAACAATGTCCTGTTCCCGCTGTATTGTTTCAACAATTGCTTTCATTTTTGTGGTGGTATTTTGTGATAGTAACTGCCTTAAAAACTCATCAATAATCTGAATATCTGCATCAAAAAAATATTTCAATGTTCCGTCTTTTATTTCATACTGGCGTTTTAAACTGAGTTCACCTGTTACCCGTCCGCATGGAGCATCATAAAATGCTTTTCCTGTCATAAAGCGATAAAAAATACTGGCAATCGGCGATCTCCAGTCATAAACATACATTTCCTGACGACTGTTTTTTTTGAGGGAAGAACGTCCGATATATATTTTTTCAAATACTTCCTCATCATCAAATTTAAAATCAATGCGGGCAAAATAGGGTGATTTTAACATATTTTCCAGTAAAAGTATCTTATGCTGTTCTTCTTCATAAGCTACAATTTTGTCCGTAACCGGATTGGCATATTGGCTCAATTCGGCAAGCGCCTCAAAATCTTCCGAATTCCATAGATTCATACTGCCATGCATCGTATTTTCGTACATTTCTTTTTTCGCATCTATGATTTCCGATTCTTTTTTCTCCGCTGATTCTTTTGCCTGTTCTAATTGCGCTTCCACTAATGATATCGTCTGCTTTAATCTGTTCTCTTCATACGCCCTTTCTGATTGCATATTTTCCATAATAACGATGACCTCCCGCGTATTGAAATAAAATTTTCCCACCTGTGGGCTGCAACATTGTTAGGCTAGTTTAGCATACGGCAGCCTATAGAAACAGTCTTGTATTCAGGGAATTTGTATGATATTATTACATTAGAAAAGAAAATATACGGAAGAAACAAGGGAATTTGCGATGTGGGCAGATTCCCGGTTTTTAAGAATGGAGGATATTTATGCCGCGCAGAACAGATATTCATAAGGTGCTAATTATTGGTTCAGGTCCGATTATTATAGGGCAGGCATGTGAATTTGATTATTCGGGAACTCAGGCATGTAAAGCGCTTAGGAAACTGGGATATGAAATCGTATTAGTCAATTCCAATCCTGCAACAATCATGACAGACCCGGAGACGGCTGATGTGACCTATATAGAACCCCTTAATGTAGAACGATTAGAACAGATTATTGAGAAAGAACGCCCTGATGCTTTGCTTCCTAATTTGGGAGGACAGTCCGGGCTTAATTTGTGCGCAGAGTTAAATAAAGCAGGTATTTTGGATAAATACAATGTGAAAGTTATCGGTGTACAGGTGGATGCCATTGAGAGGGGCGAAGACCGTATCGAATTTAAGAAAACAATGAATCAGCTCGGCATTGAGATGGCGCGCAGCGAAGTTGCCTATTCCGTGGATGAGGCGCTTGGCATTGCGGAGAAGCTGGGATATCCGGTGGTTCTGCGTCCTGCTTACACTATGGGCGGTGCAGGCGGCGGTCTGGTTTATAATAAAGAAGAGTTGAAGGTAGTTTGTGCCAGAGGACTTCAGGCAAGTCTGGTTGGACAGGTTCTGGTGGAAGAATCCGTTCTGGGCTGGGAAGAACTGGAACTTGAAGTAGTCCGTGATTCGGAAAATAACATTATTACGGTTTGCTTTATTGAAAATATTGACCCCTTGGGTGTTCATACAGGAGATTCTTTCTGCTCGGCGCCAATGCTTACCATTTCAGAAGATTGCCAGAAGAGACTGCAGGAACAGGCATATAAGATTGTGGAAGCGGTTAAGGTAATTGGAGGAACCAATGTGCAGTTTGCACATGATCCGGTGACAGACCGTATCATTGTTATTGAGATTAATCCGCGTACCTCTCGTTCGTCGGCGCTGGCATCTAAAGCGACAGGATTCCCGATTGCGCTGGTATCCTCTATGTTGGCAGCGGGATTGACTTTGAAAGATATTCCATGCGGCAAGTATGGAACTTTGGATAAGTATGTACCCGATGGTGACTATGTGGTAATTAAGTTTGCACGTTGGGCTTTTGAGAAGTTTAAAGGAGTGGAAGATAAGCTTGGAACGCAGATGCGTGCGGTTGGTGAGGTTATGAGTATCGGAAAAACCTACAAGGAAGCTTTTCAGAAAGCTATCCGCTCACTGGAAACAGGGCGCTATGGATTAGGGCATGTAAAGGATTTTGCTTCTTTATCCAAGGAAGAGTTGTTAAGACGTTTGATAACGCCATCCAGCGAACGTCATTTTCTCATGTACGAAGCGCTTCGCAAGGGAGCGACTGTTGACGAAATATTTGAAATAACCAAGGTTAAAGCGTACTTTATTGAGCAGATGAAAGAGCTTGTGGAAGAGGAAGAAGCTATTATGAAATATAAGGGATCTCTTCCGACAGATGAAATGCTGATTACTGCCAAAAAGGATGGATTTTCAGATAAATACTTAAGCCAGATTTTGGAAATCCCGGAAGAGGTTGTTCGTAACCACCGTATAGAATTAGGTGTGGAAGAAGCATGGGAAGGCGTTCATGTAAGCGGGACGCAGGACAGCGCATACTATTATTCTACTTACAATGCACCGGATAAGAATCCGGTCAATGAAGATAAGCCGAAGATTATGATTCTCGGAGGAGGACCGAACCGAATCGGTCAGGGAATTGAGTTCGATTATTGCTGCGTCCATGCTGCGATAGCATTAAGACAGCTCGGATTTGAGACGATTATTGTCAATTGTAATCCGGAAACGGTTTCCACTGACTATGACACCTCCGACAAATTATATTTTGAACCGCTCACCTTAGAAGATGTATTGAGCATTTATAAAAAAGAAAAGCCGGTTGGGGTGATTGCACAGTTTGGCGGACAGACACCGCTTAATTTGGCGTCAGAGCTGGAGAAGAACGGAGTCAGGATTCTGGGAACCTCTCCTGCAGTCATTGATTTGGCTGAAGACAGGGATCAATTCCGCGCTATGATGGATAAGCTTGAGATTCCAATGCCGGAATCAGGTATGGCAACTACTGTGGAGGAAGCACTTTCCATAGCGAAAGAAATTGGCTATCCGGTCATGGTTCGTCCGTCCTATGTCCTTGGCGGAAGAGGTATGGAAGTAGTTTATGATGACGAGAGCATGACAGAATATATGGAAGCGGCAGTAGGCGTGACCCCGGATCGTCCTATTTTGATTGACCGATTCTTAAATCATGCTTTAGAGTGTGAGGCAGATGCCATCAGCGACGGAGAACATGCTTTTGTACCTGCCGTTATGGAGCACATCGAGCTTGCAGGCATTCATTCGGGAGACTCCGCATGTATTATTCCGTCTGTGCATATTCAGCCTGAAAATGTGGAGACAATCAAGGAATATACGAGAAAAATCGCAGAGGAAATGCATGTAAAGGGACTTATGAACATGCAGTATGCGATTGAAAACGGAAAGGTTTTTGTTCTGGAAGCGAACCCGAGAGCGTCACGGACAGTGCCGTTGGTGTCGAAGGTATGCAATATTCGTATGGTTCCGCTTGCAACAGAGATTATTACTTCCGAAATTACGGGAAATCCTTCCCCTGTTCCGAAATTGAAGGAAAAAGTGATTCCTTACTATGGGGTGAAGGAAGCAGTGTTCCCCTTCAATATGTTCCCGGAGGTGGATCCCATTCTTGGACCGGAAATGCGCTCTACCGGAGAGGTTCTTGGTCTGTCCCCCTCTTATGGCGAGGCGTTTTTCAAAACACAGGAAGCGGTTCAGTCAAAACTTCCGTTAGAAGGAACTGTGTTGATTTCAGTAAATAAAAAAGATAAGGATGAAGTTGTGGAAGTTGCAAGAAGTCTTGCCGGAGATGGCTTTGAAATCGTAGCAACAGAAGGAACCTGTAACCTTATTACCGCAGCGGGAATTCCGGCTAAGAAGGCAAAGAAGCTTTATGAAGGAAGACCTAATGTTGGGGATATGATTACAAATGGTGATTTTGCTCTAATTATTAACTCTCCGGTAGGGAAAGACAGCGTTCACGACGACAGTTATCTGCGAAAGGCGGCAATCAAGGCAAAAACACCTTATATTACTACGGTTGCGGCAGCCAGAGTAACTGCTGAAGGAATTCATTATCTGAAGACTCATGAAGGAAGCAAAGTGAAATCGCTGCAGGAATTGCATAGTGAAATCCACGATAAGCCGGGTAATTAAGTGAAACTTTTATAAAGAAATCAGTGATGAATAACAGGACAGGCAGGTAATCCCTGCCTGTTTCATACTTTTCAACCATTGGTTGATTCGCATTGAAAATGATTCGTTTGTGCGTAATGACAATATTTGCTATGATAGCTTCAGGAAGCTTCCAAATGATTGAAAAGAGGATTGCTATATGAATCAAAATATTGGAACAGTTATCAAACAACTGCGTCGTCGGCACAAAGTTGGGCAGGGAGATTTGGCAGAGACTTTGGGGGTATCTGTGCAGGCAGTGAGTAAATGGGAAACGGGTAAGGCTAACCCGGATTTGTACCTGCTGCCAAAACTGGCGGAGTACTTTGGTGTGTCTATAGACAGCCTGTTTGCAGGTATTCAGGATGTGCAGGAGCTGTCCAGGGAAGATTCGGAACAGTTGGAAGTCAATAACTATGGTTGGACAGAGCTTACCAAGAACAATTGGCAGGGAACAATTTTGCCGGATTACGGTCCCTATACACCTACAGAGGAACAACTGCATTTGCTGGGCGATGTGCGGGGGAAGGCCGTATTGGAAATCTGCTGTGGGTGCGGAGAGTCTTTGCTATGGCTGAAAGAACAGGGAGCCGGAGAACTATGGGGATTGGATATCTCATCCGAACGTGTTGATAAAGCAGAAAAGATGCTGGCAAATTCTGATTGGAAAGGGAAGTTGTTCATTTCACCTATGGAACTAGACCCGGGCATTCCGCATTGTTATTTTGATTTGGTATTCTCCATTTACGGACTGGGTTGGACCACGGATCCGGACAAGACGATTAGGCTTATCAGCGAGTATCTCAAACCCGGCGGACGGATTATTTTTTCATGGGATAATCCGTTGATGCAGTGCATAGATGCTGTGGATGGACGTTACGTTCTCAGCCGTTCTTATGTGGATGAGCGGGTTATTGATTTTGAGAAAAGCGGTTCCCGTTTGTGCCTGCACAACTGGAAGTTGTCAACCTACCTGAATTGCCTTTCCAATCATGGCTTTTTGATTGAGCAGGTGATAGAGGAGTCTGCTTATAATCCGGAGGATGCCGATATTTTTCAGGAAGGAAAATATTACTCGGCGGGATTGGCGAGACTGATCAATAATGTTATTATTATTAAGGCACGAAAGCGATAAAGAGACCGGGAAAGGAAAACGAGATGAAAGATATAGCAAATATTATTGCCTCGAATTATTTCAATTATTATAAGTCATTTGCGAAGTCGGGTATCATTATTATCACGAGGCTTCCGTTAGCTGGATTATTCCATATGAAGGGAAAAAAGGTCCATCCCTTGCTTTTCGCATTCATCTGAATGAGGAAAATGCCGAAACCGAATTAAAAGCTTTGGGACAAGGCATCCGAAAGGGTGAGGTTCCGCAGATGTGGATTGTGACGCCGGATGCGACTCCTGGTAATATTATTGACATTATGGAGCGGAATGGTTTCAGGAATTTGTCGGGAGATGATGACGAGCCGGCAATGCTGTTATGTAAAAATGATTTTAGTCCATACAGGGAGGAAAACAGTCGGATTACTTGCCGGAAAGTAAGTACGAAGGAAGATTTTAAATCATGGATAGATGTAGTAAATACGGCATTGCATGGTTGGGAAATGATTGATGCGGAGAACTATTTTACGTGGGTGAAAGATGAAAATATCAATATTTACTTAGCCAAGATTGACGGCGTCGCCGTTTCAACTTGCGCGACGATCCAAAATGGAAACACATCCTCATTGGAATTTGTATCAACTCTTGAGCAATACCGGAGAAAGAAAGCAGCCGCTTTATTATCTTCCTATGCGATAAATGACCTGTTAAATAATGGTGCGGAAACAGTAACATTAGGTGCGTGCGGTGATTCCGTACATTTGTATAAAGGATTAGGGTTTCAAAAATATTTTAATAATATCATTTTGAAATATGAATTTTAGGCGGAGAAGATATGGCAAGTCACAAAGAAGGTCAGATTGCAAAGAGAATCATAGAATTACAAAATGAAGATGGAACATGGGGAAAAATATACGAGCCGGATAATGAAGTTGCATTGAGTTTTGCCAGGCGGTGGGCGAACATTATAGAAATGGCTTTTCAAAGTGGAATATATGATAATGAACAATTTCAAATTGCATACCAAGAGGAATTTTATCAAAGGGCAAAGGGCCCAAGGAAAGTTGACTTTGTCAGCTTTTATCCTATAAATCTGTTACAGGGGCTTCTCACAAAAGAGACAGAAAGCCGCATGTTAGATTATGTGATAAATTACAGTAAAGGAATTTATTATATTTATGGGAAACCGTTGAATCAATTGTCTCAAGTGTTCCAGTCCATAGAAACAAGTCGTTATTTAGCTGCTGTAGATATTTTGTCAGGATATGAACTGGCTAGGGGAAAACTGAATTTTGTAATAGAATGGCTGGAAAAGAATATGGATGAAACCGGAGGCTGGGATTTAGGAACAAAAGCCAAAGATAATGTATATTT
>CAMWMM010000176.1 GCA_947175285.1 uncultured Lachnospiraceae bacterium | reverse complement strand
ACCTAAAGGTTTCGCCTTAAGGCGAGGGTTTTAACCCCATTATACAGACAATAATGTGTTTGATTCTTTTCTCAAGAGCAGCTCGGCTGCCACAATGCCTTTTCGCGTCCACGCATCCTGCTTCTTGGGAAAATCCTCTGTTCCTGACAGCTTTTCATCTGCAATCTGGCAGAGACGCGATACCAGATATGGATAACCAGATGTATATTCATAAATCTGCCTGCTGATCTTATCAATATCCATGCCAGTCTGCTGGTCCTTTTCATACTCTTGAAGCATGGCTGCTATATCTTCTGGCATAAAATCCATATTTACTGTAAAGTCTACTGCTATATTCCATGGACTATTATACTTTGATTCTTCACCATGATGCAGTTTTATTTTTAGATTCTTAATATCATATACACCTGCCAGAATGACTGAGCGGAAAGTACAGTCAGTTCTCTTCAGCTGTCCAAGATACTTATTTCTCAAAAGTCCTAGAAACGACAAAAAAATCTGATTGTCCGAACTCTTATCAACCTCATCTATGATCAGTACGATTTCCTTATCGGCACTGCTGCAGAGACTCGTAATCCGCTCGCCCAGATCATCTAGCGGAAACTGTTCCGAAATTGGCTGATTCCAGTCATCCACAAGTGACTGCTTCACTTTCTGCGCTTTTAATACTCGACTTATTTTCCTGACTAGTCCGGCTGCTAAAGTATACAGGGATACAAACAGTTCATCACAAGCCTCAAAACTTAGTGATAGAACCAGATATTGGTCTTTCAATTGCTGTTCCAACAGATACAGTGTGGTCGTCTTACCATATTGCCTCCCGCGATTGATGGTAAAATATTTCCCCTCCTGTATATAATCCGTGATGATCGTATTGATTTTGCTGCTGATATCCACCATATAATTATTTTCTGGAATACAAAGACCAGTTGCATTGAACTTTTTTGATAACATACTATTCATCATAATCCTCATCGTCCCAGTCCGGATATTGCTCAACATGTCCCTTTTCCTTTATAACACGGGGTTTCACCATTTCTGACACCTCTGTGATCTTCTGGACGTTGATTGTAAACATCCAGTCATCTCCAAAATCATAATGAAGCGAAAACTTCTGTCCCTTGACCAGACCAAGCTTATCAAGCTTTACCTTAACAGATGGCTGACGCCCTTCTGGATCGGACTGATAGCTATAGTCACTGTACATTTTGTTGTCCATGCAAAATTCATATAGATGTTCGTCAATAAAATCAAATGCAGAAAGAATTGTACCACATAATTTTTGCAGTGTGTCTTTTCCTGATATTTCTATCACTCTGTACACGGAAGTTCCCCTTCCGGCGGGATATACTTTTAAGGTATATTGATTTTCCATCGTTTATTCTCCATTCTTTTTTATTGTAGCTCTAATTTTTTCTGCCCTAATTCTAGCATACGCCTGTGACAATATCAACTGATTCTATGGTGCGAAAAACATCTTTATATAATTAAGGCATTATTGTACAAAATCTATATTTCATGTATACTGTATAATAAATATCGCTGAAAAAATCTGTCTGAACTCTACAGATAAGGATAAACTAAATAATCTAGTACAACGAATAATAAGTAACCGACACATTGACTTGCCTGATTGTTCATCTGCCGCGTTGTCGTCAGTCACCGTAGCCACCGCTACGCCTCCTTCCTCCGCCCTGCATCTGATACAATCATTCTGCGTCAATGTATCAGAAACTTATTTTTCGTTGTACTAGTCAACTCAAATGGCAGATTCAAGAACAAAAGGCTGTTGAAATAATCAATGCATAATTTTGCAATACACTACAGCCACCACGGTACTAAAGAACGTCGCCACAATTGCAGGCGCAATGACCGCTGCCGGATTGGCACTGCCGTACTGGCTGCGGTAGGCGATGATATTTACTGGAATCAACTGCAATGACGAAATATTCATCACAAGAAATGTACACATCTCATTGCTGGCGGTTCTTGCCCCTGCTGCATGACTTTGTACACCGTTTTTTGCCGTTTCTGCATCTAAGTACTCCCCATTCCCGCGCTCTCTTTCCAACTGTTCCAAATCACTCATTGCCCTCAACCCCCCTTGTGTCAAGTTAATGACACGAACTTTTTGAGAAATTTTAAAAAAAGAGCTTTTTTGTCGTTTTCTGTCATTTTGCCATTTATTTTAGGCATTTCCAGCTCCAGCTTGGTCTATCATGCGAATTATCCTCCTTCCCGGTCTAACTTGTCCTGCCCTTCTTTTTTAATTTGCTCTGTTCGCTTCACATCCACAAAATGTGTCGCATAGGCTCTTTCAATATCCTCTTTTTCGCTTTTGCTAAACCGAAGTGGGATTACAGGTACAGGCTTGCTATAAATATGAAACTTTCCCATAGCGCCATTCTTCATACTTCTGCTTTGAAAGCACTCCTATATCCATAAGCACATCAATGGGAGCTGCGTACCCCCGCTGCTGACACTGATGATAAACTGCTGAATGTACTTTTCCGATCAACTCGCTATCTGTCACAGTATCCCCTCCACAGTCATAACCGCACCAAAGATGCGGCTATGACTCTCGCGGCAGTCGCCAAATATCCGCACAAGTGCGTCTGCTTGGCTCGTTGCTCGCGGAAATCAATTTCCCGATTACTGTTATCAACAACCGGGAACATACCTCTTATTTTTCCTTATTCATCTTTCCACAGCTTCACTATGCTTTCTATCAGAAACAAAGTTTTCATCTTGAAACTTAAAGACAATCTCAATGCGGTTACTATTATATACATAAATCGCATCTATAAGCTGTCTGACAAGTTCTTTTGTAAGGTCTGTAAGATTTTCTTTTCCTTGAAAGAGATTTAATGGACAAGATTTTTCGTCCGGTAACTCTGTTTCTTCTGACTGACAGGTTTGCAACTCCGTTTTATAAGTTTCTATCAGTTTATTGTTACTTTCTTTCTGTTGCATGAATTTATCAACATTGCTTTCGCCTTTTGTATAACTTTCATACAGTGAGAAATTCTTATCCGTAAGTTCCTGTATCTTTTCCTGAAGCTGCTTTTTTTTCTCTTGATTTGTTTTGATCTGGTCACGAAGCTGCCCTTTATATAATTCCTGCAACTTATCCTCTTCGCCTGCCAACATTGCTTGATGTCTGATTGCAGATAATACAACATCCATAAGCTCTGCTTCTTTTATGTTCTCTGGGCAGCACTCTTCCTGCTTGACCTCATAGTAATATCTGCAATAATAAGAAACATTTAATCTGCTTCTCCGCTGCATATTATGTCTGCAACCACCACATTTTACTAAGCCTTTAATGGGCGAATCCTTACTTCCCCTTCTCCGCTTTTCTCCCTCACAATATACCGTTTTATTGGGCAGCGCCCCATCTTCCTTTTCTATCAGTTTCGGAATACCCTGTTTACCAAAGTCTTTACTATTCACAAGTTCAAACAATTCCTTTGATATGATTGGCTCATGTGTTCCTGCGCACACTTTCCATTCATCTTTTGGCAGACACTTCGTTTTTCTTGATCCGACCTCGACAATTTCCTTCTTGTGAAATACAGTATTGCCTATATACAGCTCATTTCTCAAAATCCTTCCTATTATAGAGCCATTCCATAACTTTTTTTCTCCCCGATACTTCCATTGATAATCGTAACCTTTTTTCATTGCGTAAACCTGCGGTGTTGGAATGCCTTGATGATTTAGGTATCTTGCTACTTCCGCTTTTACCCCATATTCCACATACTTTTCAAAAACCATGTGTACAATGGCTGCTGCTTCCTCGTCTATTACAATGCGATTATGGTCAGAGGAAGATTTTTTATAACCAAATGCTGCAAAGGTGGCAAGGTAGTTTCCCCTCATACGCCTGCCCATCAGATCATTTTTGATTTTAACGGAATTTTCCTCACTGAAATAATCATACATCAGGTTCTCAAACGCCACATCCATATCCGGTGTTGTCCCAATATAATCTTTGCTGTCAAAACTGTTATTGACCGCAATAAAACGAATATCCAGTAATGGGAATATCTTCTCAATGTAATTTCCCACTTCAATGTGATTTCTTCCAAAGCGGGAAAAATCTTTCACAATAATACCATACACTCTGCCCGATTTTACATCTTCCAAAAGGTCTTGAATCCCCGGTCTTTCAAAATTCTTCCCACTGAATCCATCATCTACATATTCCTTTATGTCATAACAGGAAAATTCTGGTCTTTGCTCCACGAACCTGCGGAGAATATACCTTTGATTTGTGATGCTGTTGCTTTCATCAACCATATCGCCATCTTCTTTTGACAGCCTTAGATACAATGCTAAAATAATCATAACGTTACACCTCCTTCCGCATCCAGTTTTCCATGCGAAATATAGTACTTCTTAGCTGGCGTCTTTTGGCAGCTTAGAATGTACTTTTCGCATTGATTAAAGCAATCCTGATACTTTAGCTTTACTTCCACTCTGTTATCTGCAAAAAACTCTATTCTTTCAATACAGATTTCGACCATTGTTTCCGTCAATTCCTTTGTATTTTGAAAACGAATCCAATCAGACACCAATCTTTGTAATGCAGCCTGACATTTCCTTATTCTTTTTACCTCTTTGACATACCTATTCTCCTGTTGGTTATATAGTTCAATATTCTGGTGATATACACTTTTATATTGTAGAAATACAGCTTGTGGGATACCACCCTCTGCATAATCACAATATTTCTGCATATATTCCTGTTCCAAAAGATTCCTTGCATTGATAACTTTCTGCCTTTTCAATTCTGTCTGTTTCAAATTTTCCTCAAAGGAATACTGAACATCTTTCTCAACCTGTTTCTTTATTCCTTTTATGAAACTTAAATGCTTTTGTATCGTAGTATAAAGAATATCGCACAATACATTCTCAGCAATACTCCTTGCATCGCATAGGTCATTATAGTTTCTATGTGTACTGCATCTAAAAATCTTATACTGCTCTTTTTTTCCATTTACAAAGCGATATTCTCCTACCCTGACCATATTTGCCTTGCACGATCCACAAAACAGTTTTCCTTGAAATATATTTTTTTCAAAAGCAATAAGTTGTCTGCCACAAGATGAATCCTGTTTTTTTGGTTTGCTTAATATCTTCTGGACATCTTCAAACACCTGCCTGTCAATAATTGGCTCATGATTATTCTCAATGATAATCTGTTCGTGTTCCGGCACCGGACTTGCTTTTTTTCCTGCAAAAAAACTCTGCTCCGACTTATGCCTTATAACACTTCCTATATATACGGGATTTTCCAAAATTCTTTTGATTGTGGAATAATGCCATACTTTTAATTCATCTTCCGGCTTCCGGTATACGCTGCCGGTTTGAATGTACTGTCCCGGTGTCTGAACATAATTCTTATACAGCCATCTGCTTATTGTATAATTGGAAATCCCCTGACTACACTGTCTGAATATCTCCTGCACAATCGGGGCTGTCTGTTCACATACGACATAGTTTGTGCCGCTTTCATTCATCTGGTATCCATATGGAATTGTAGCACTGCGGTAAAATATCCCCTTTTCCTGTTTCATTCGGAATGTACTCCCTACTTTCTTGGAAATATCCTTTGCATACATTTCATGCATAAGGTTTTTGAGAGATATAAGCAACAATTCCCTGCTACAATTCTCATCAGCACTGTCATACCTGTCAACAATGGATATGAAACGGACTCCCAAAAACGGAAATACCTTCTCAATGTAGTTCCCGGCTTCTATATACTCCCTTCCAAACCTAGATAAATCTTTGACAACAACACAATTGATGATTCCGGCTTTTAAATCAGTTATCATTCTACCAAATGCCGGACGTGAAAAGTCCGTTCCTGTTTTCCCATCATCGACATACTCTCTCACTATGTTCAAATCAGGGTATCTGCTAACAAATTCCTGCGCTAACTTTCTTTGATTTTCCAAAGAATCACTCCCTGTATAGTCACTGTCAACAGAAAGTCTTAGATAATTACCAACATCATATTTTTCAGGCGTTTTCTTTGCCTGTGCAGATTTTTTTAAATACCTGTCTGCTGTCCTAGCCATTGCTGTCCACCTCCTCCATAAGACCAAGGGAACCGCAGTTCCCCGGAAGTGTCCCAACAATCTTGCATAGCGTTTCATATTCGTCCTGATACTTAAAAGTAATTTCAAGCCTGTTTTCTTCATAAACAGTAATTTTTTCTACTAAAGACAGCATTGTACTCCTATCTAAAGATGTGATATTGCCCGTCTTAGTGAAAGTTTCAATCCATTCATTTGCAAACAAGCCCTCTTTAAAGACCGTTTCTATTTCTTCCTGCAATTTCCTGATAGTTTCTTCTATTTCCGCACATTTACGGGCAAAACTGCCTTTAAACTGCTCATATTCTTTTGCAGAAATAACTCCCTCTGCAAGATCTCTGTGCAAAGCCATTTCCACCCTTTTGCACTGATCCAGCTCATTATATTTTGCAAGGATTTCCTTGTCATTTGCCACTACGTCATCATAATTGATTTCTCTATTTTTGATTGTGTTTAAAAGTTCATCCAGTTTGGCAACGTGTACAATATGCCTTTTAATTGCGTCAAGCAGAATATCTTCTATTACTGACTGCCCTATGCTGTGACGACTGCACCCCTTTCCCTTATTATAAGTAGCACATATGTAGTATACGCTCTGTTTATCTTTGTATCTATTACAGCGTCTTACCATGCTTCTACCACATTCTCCACAGAACATGAAACCCGAAAACATAAATAAAGTTTCTTCATCTGGTGATTTACGGGTATCAAGATTCATGAGTTTTGCAACATTCTCAAAATCAACCTTGCTGATAATTGCTTCGTGTGTATTTTCTTTTACTGACCACTCGGATTCAGGTTTGTCAACAACCTTATCCAATTTGTAGTTGACTTTTTCACGTTTTCCCTGTTCAAGCACCCCGATATAAATTCTGTTTTTTAGTATGCGGCTGACAGCTACTGACGACCATTTTGCTTTTCTATTTTTTTGAAAACCGCTTTTATAATTCCCCCCAAGCTGCTTTTTGTACTCGGAAGGAGCAGCTACACCAAGCCCATTGAGCTTCTCTGCTATTGCTGCAGAACTTAACCCTTTCAATTTCCAGTCAAAAATCTTGCGTACAATGTCAGCGGCATACTCATCTGGTATGATTTTATTCTTATCTGTTTCCAGCTTCTTATAACCATATGCAACATGAGAACCAATATACAGCCTGTTCTCACGCATAACCTCTTGATGACTTCTTACTTTCCCGGATATATCCCGGCTATAATTGTCATTAACAAAATTTTTGACGGGAATTAACAAGTTTATATCGCTCTGTGTTGCTGTCAAACTGTCAAAATGATCCAGCACCGACACAAACCGGACATTAAATGACGGAAAAATCTTTCTCACATAACGTCCGGAATCAATATAATCACGCCCTAATCTTGATAAATCCTTTACAATGACCATATTTACCTTGCCACTGTAAATATCCTCGCACATACGTTGAAAATTTGGACGCTCAAAATTAAGTCCCGTATAGCCATCATCTATATAAATGTCATAAAGGGTAACATCCGGCATAGACTCTAATGTTTTTAGTATCAATGCCTTTTGATTAGCAATGCTGTTACTTTCTTTCTTGTCCTTTACTGCCCGTAAATCTTCATCTTCTTTTGACAGACGCAGGTACACAGCAACCATATAAGATATGAATGAATTATTATTTTTCACAGAAAAATTATTCACAGAAAAATTATTCATACTATTTCCTCCTAATTTTATAGTGCTGATATAACCATAAAATCAGGGTTCCACATATGAATTTAGTCCTGAATATAGTCTAGCACAAGGTTCTGCATTTGTCCAATAAAAGTGTGAGAAGAAATTCTAAGCCAGCAAAGAACGCTGACTAAGAATTTCTAAATCTCACACTGGAAGAACGCAAAGGACAGCGTTCTTCATAAAGCATCTATAAATTGGCAGTTTTTAGTATTAGTTCCTGTAACCGATCAGTGAGTGTAACCGTAGTATCTTCAAATCCTATCTTAACAATATATTCTCCATATCTGTAACAATAAGGATTTTTAATTTTCTCAAGATAATCCTTTATCTGTCCTTCCCGGTTTTTTCTTTTATTTATTTCCACCTCCCTTATGTCTGCAAGTTCCTCACGCTTAACCGTCTTCACATCTACATTCTTCATTTCTTCTATACTCAATGTGCATACACCTCTTTCAACTTTCCACAATTCATTATATTGACATCTGCCTGTCCGATATGTATCCATGTCCCACGTCACTCAAATATTTTTTTACTTGGTATGTCTAGTAATAAAAATCCATCTTGCAAATGGACTTTTATTGCTAGGCATACTTAAAATATCCTCACAAGTGGCAAGCGGGAATCCTGCCCACATTGGACCTACACCATCATCTCTCTATGTGACTGACTACCGTCAGAAGTATCATTGTCACGAAACCGCTTCTTCTCTTTCAATCCTATACTGGAACAAACAGTCATAGCGTATCTGTTGTATAGCTAAACAGTTTCTCACGTCCTGTGAGGTTATTGCATATACTGCTATTAATAACAATTTTAACACCCCTTTACCAAATCCAAGAGGACTGGCTTTTTTACCAGTCCTCTGCATAAAGAAAAATATGTTACTGCAATTATACTATCCAAAAGTATCATAATAAATGTTTTGTGTATTATTTGTCAATACAGAAAACTTTTCATTTGTATTCCACAGATGCTCTATCTGTTCCATATTTTTATCAGGTTCCGCCAGCAGTTCTGCCAGATGATCAAGTTCACTCAATTCACTTTCACTCAGCGTCTGTAATCCGCCACGCAGATATAAGGGTTGGTATGAATAAAAGATTTCATTGTTCATCAATGCATGAAAATCCATAAACAAGTATTCACAGACACC
>CAMWMM010000175.1 GCA_947175285.1 uncultured Lachnospiraceae bacterium | reverse complement strand
AAACATCTCAAGATGCATTTTTTCAGTCAGCTTTCCTGATACAATAAACTCTATCTTTTCCTTTGCCGCCAAATAGGAATAATAATTCATAATAACATCAAGAAAACTATCTCCTGTGTGAATCTTTAAATTAAACTCATCCTGAATATTCCAGATTGCATCTATGTATTCTTTGGCTGCCTCTGTCTTTTTTTGATTCACTAATTCTCTAAGAGCACCAATATGATTTACCATATCATGCTTAAAACGCCGTACTGCCACCGACTGCTGTAACTGGTAATCGTACTGTTGTTTTTGCATCTGCATAAAAGATTGAAGCTCTTTATTCTGCCTGTTTGACAGTATATTTTTAATGGCAAGCCCCAGCGTAAGAAAAATAGAATAAATAACTCCTGCTATACTGATAAAAAATACTGCATATGCGTCCCAGCCATACATTGCACGGTTTTCATCAAAGAATGCAAAAACAAAATTATAAAACATTTGAAAGATACTGCCTTGTATTAAAAGCGCGAACAGATATTTAGATCCTATATCACACAAATATACATCATTTTTTTTAAGAAGATGTAAATATACCAAAAGATATACCAAAAACGATATCAGATAAGCGGATTCCATCCACCATTTTATCTCTGTATCAGCAATCCCTCCGCCTATTAACACAACCTGTATCAGCATGACACTGAACGTATCGATGATTCCGGTAAAATACATGAGGGCGGCACTTAATACAATCAGATGCCCTATACGATCATCAAAAAACAAACTAATAGAAAGCACACTCCATAATATATAGGTAATTGGAGAATTTGTATCAAAATATGCATTGAAAGCACCTGCAAAAAGTACAATCAATACAGACGTACCAAGTAAAAATTTGCTTTTCCTTGGACATGATTTAAAACCGAAATAAATGATAAACAGATAAATTAAATAATTTGAAATGTTATCTACTATATAAATCATATTTGTACCCCTTGCATGCCCGGCACGCATACCAATTAATAAGCTTCCTGTTATAAAAAATCCCGTTAAACTCTATCCTGTCTATTGTATCACAATCCAGCATTTCGCAGATATAAATAAACACGTTCATATTAATGTTTTCCCTTACTAATTTAGCATCAAAACCATATAAAATCAATGCGTAGTAGCTTGAAACATCTCAACTACTACGCTTACTTTTGCCTTGTCTATCGACTCGCGCTCTTATCCAGCTGCTGAACCTTTTCCAATTCCGTTTTAGGGATAATTGCTTCGTGGCAGTCCTCTATGACTTCCTTCTGCTCCCCCGCAGAACTTCCCCTGCCTTGAACGTATCACGCGCCTGCAAGCACTTTTTTGAAATATCCCTGCTATACTTGGGAAAAATACTTCCATGTAGCTGCCGGACGGTTGAAGTTCCGTCCTGTGAAACCGTCATCCACATATAATTCACATTTGAACATACTATTCTTTTCTGCGTATTCTTTAAGCAGCAGTTTTTGGCTGCTGATACTCATGCTCTCGTTGTCTTTTCCATCTTCGAGGGATAAACTGCAATAGAGGACAGTAAGTAATGGACTGGTAGTCTTAGTTCTGTTTTTGTAAAGAAAAGATTTATCCATGAAAACACAATTAAGGAACTATTACTTCTCATATATTGAAAGGCGTACTGCAATCGCACATTTTAACGAAATGCAGTACGCCCTCCCAAATATATACTATTCTTTTGCTGTTTTTAAACGTATCAAAAATTCAGAATCTATTCTGAATCGTTCGGATTTATGATGTCACCATTTTCATCGACCTCAAAATAAAACATTGTAAATTCATAATATGTCTTTCCATTTTCGTCCCCAACATGTTTCCTTCCAGTCATTGCACGATATTTTTGGAATCTGTCTTCTGTATACGGCGACTGCATCCATTCTCCAGCACTTTCTTTGCACTCCTTTTTGTCAGGCTCCTCACAGGAAAGCTTAATTTTCGTATGATCTGAAGCCAATAGCTTCTTCACCCATATATCCCTGTAATAATAGTAGGTCTGCCCGTTTTCGTCCCCCTTGTGGTGGCGTCCGACTATGACGCTGGAAGGAGAACACTGGAAATCACTCGAACTTTCTTTCTGGCTCGGTGATATACGCACATCCGAATATACCAGCTCATACTTTGTAAAGATTAATGGGTCCTGCTCTATGAAAGTAAGAATACCACATCGGTACGATGTTTTCCCATTCTCATCTCCCTCATGCTTACGCCCGGCAAAGCACTGGCATGAAAGCACGCATTTTGCATCGCCCGTCCCTGCCACGCCTTCTGATTCCTTAAAAGACGCCATACCGAGAATTTCACTATCTATCAAGTCTCTTACTCCCACTAAAATCTTTCTTCTCTCTGCCATATTATCTCCTCCATTAAATTATTTTTTCAGTTACACTACAAATTGCCGCCGTCAGTTGTCACCCCCTTTCCTTTTCTTATTTACTACAAAAAATACACCGATCCCCATGATAATCACCAGCACGCCGATTATCATAAACCACCATGATCTCCATGCCTGCCCGATCCTGGAGCTTTCTTCTGCCATTGTGTTGCTTCCTGCTATTTCTTCCGTATCCTCGGGCTGTGCATCTTCTGAAACACTGTCACTTTCTTCTTCCTCATCTCCATCTATCGAGATCACACAATCCGATGCGTGGGTAAAGGCAAGCGATACCGTTCCGTCCTCTGCCACTATGTCCGAACAGATGAATTTAAGTTCCCCTGTTCTTTCATTGTAATAGTACAGGCTTGCGGTATGCCCTGCATTCTCTTTGCCAAGGTTTATGGAAAGCACTGCCGTGAAGCCGAACTCCCCTTCATAGGCAAGGCCCATCTGGATTCTGTATCTTTCCCCGGTGACGTTGTTCACGATATCCACTGGGACGGCACTTACTCCCGTCTTTACGGAAAAGTCAATGACGCCCGCCTTATCCGTGGTGATGCTCTTTCCGTTCACGCTCCAAATGATGCCGCTGCCCATGTCAAAGGTGATGGTGATGTCCCTGCCCTTGATGCTGTCAAAGATATCCCCTGGAACAACGGCGGTTCCGTTCATATCTACGTTGATGATGCTGCCCTCTTTAGCCTGTTCTTCCTCTGCACGGATCACGTTCCAGCCGATCTTGCTGTCTTCTCCTTTGATAAATGGCATGCCCGGATTTGGTCTGGTTTCTTCTGTACTGCCTCTGCCTGGTTCTGCTCTAGTCCCTGGTCTCACTGTATTTCCTGTTCCCGGTTTCACGGCTTCCGTATCCGTTCCCGGATTCGTATTGGTTGCAGGCGGAATGACAGGTATTTCCGGAATGGTATCTCCGCCTCCGTTATCACCGCTGTCCCCACTTCCTGAACCGCTTTCGCCCTCACCACCGTTTCCTCCGCCTGAACTGCCAGAGCTACCACTGCCTCCGCTGTTCTGCTTCGTATAGGAGACTGTTGCAAGGGCGCTGTCCGTAAACCCTTCCTTTATGGCAATAGCTTTCACTGTTGCCGGGGGGGTCAACGTAAACGCCTCTGTATAACGTGCGGATCTGCTGGTGGGTGTACTGCTGTCCGTGGTGTAATAAACCTCTGCATCCGGTGACCCGCAGGTAATAGTCACACTCACGCTGCCTGTATAGCTGCCACCTGTCGGGGTGATCACAGGTGTCTTTAACGTAAACTTTGGCATCTGTTTAGAAGCAGACACTGCGTCGCTGGTATTATATTCATCCGTTTCTTTATACCGCTTATAGCCTGTCACTGTCTCACCGACTTTTACGCCATGCTTTACGTTACTGTCCGACCAGTTTTCGCCATCATAGCTGTACTCGCAGCCCTCTGTAGGCGGTATGGTGATGGTATAATCCGTCTCCTCGTTTGCCTCATACTGGAGCGTAAATGGAGACGGCGCTTTCCTGTCCTTCTTGGCTAGGTTTATTGTTACCTTCTGCACTGATGACAGGTTATGGGTTTGTGTCTCTTTCAGCCGGATGGCGAGAGTCACTGTCTGCGATGCGTCAAAACCTTCCTGCTCTGCTGTATCCTGCCATGTGGCGCCGCCGTCAAAGCTGTATTCCGCTCCCGCTGTCTCAGTGATGGTGAGCGTTATATTTCCAGTTTCCCTGTCTGTCTTACGAGTATAGGAAAGTGCAGGCGCCGCTGGTGTGAGCTTCGGAAAGTTCACGGTAATGCTCTTTGCCTCCCCTTCCTTATAGTTTTCATTCTCCGGCATCTTTGCGGAAAATGTGACGGAAGTTCCCGGCATTATGCCCCTGAATTCATTCCCCCCTGTCCATTCATCTTCCCCTTTGCGGTAGACTGCGCCCTCCGTAGGCGCTATCGAATAAGTATACGTCTGCCCGTCATCGGTATATCTGCCTGTCAGGTCTGGTAACGTGCGTCCGGGCGCTTTCTCTATGATAAATGTTCTTGTCACCAATCCGGTATAGTTTCCTTTTCCTGTGATGGTGACTGACGCTGTTCCTGCATTCGTATTATTACTGTAGGATACAGTAAAATCATTTGCGGTCAGTGCAGCCCTGCTGTCTGAAATATAGATCCCCGACGCTGGGGTTCCGGTATTCACTGCCACCTGCGGCTTGAACTCGGAACCGATATAAGTATAAGTCCCTGCCACTTCCGATACCGTTACACCGTCCGCATTCAGGCTCCTTGGGCTTACTTTCGGAATGGCCTTTACCAATACGCTGCCATAGCTGTCACTGTCCGGCGTAAAAATAACGGTTACTTCTTCCGTTGTCCCTACGACCGGTGTTTTTCCACTGTCTGTACTGCTGACAGTCCATGTACCCGTCAGGACGGTATTCCCGCCTTTTGCAGTGCCGCCTGTGACTGTCATCTCTCCCGCACTTTGGCCGTAAATCCCGGACATTGTTGGGGCATTTGTGATGACAGGCATGGTCTTCTTTGTGGTAAAATCTGCCTGTACCACATTCCCTAAATTTCCGGCAGGTGTTCCCTTTTCCAAATTTGTAATATCCACAGCCGTGTCAACTGCGGTCACATAGACAATGTACTTCGTGTTGGGTGACAGATTTTCTGCTTCCACAGATATGCCGTCTGCCAGCATATCCGCTGATATTGTTCCACTGTCATGGGGAGCATCGGCAATGGCAGTCCCTGTTTTCCCTTCCGGCAATATCCCACCGCAGGTTACAATGATATCCTCTGCCAAAGGGGCTGTGCTGCCCTGCGGCAGAACCACATAGTAATAGCTCACCGCCTCGCTTACCGTGAAGGTAAAGCCTGCTGTCATATCTTTTATTGTATTTTCTGGTACAGTCAGTTTATCTACCGTGGGCGGCGTACTGTCCAAAAGGATGCCGTCAGTGCTGATATAGGTTACGTTTCCTGCTTTGTCCGTCAGTCTGGCATAGACCACATACTGGCTCGTATTTTTAGATACAGTGGGCTTGCTGTTGTTATATTCCGTCCAGCTGAGCCCCGCCGCTGCCAATTCGCCTGCATCGTCATACTGGGCAGATCCTGTCACAATGACATACTCGATCTTGCCAATCCCGCTTCCGCCTTTATCTTCTGCTTTTATAGTCACGGTGTAGTCCTGTACCGCGTAATGCCCGAATGTAATAAAATTGAGGACATTCTGCCACCACTTTGCGCCTATGGCGATCCCGCCCGTGGGCGGCGTCAGGTCGAAATTCACTGATATTTTCACGCCATCCGAAATATGGCCATCTTCATCCTTAAAATGCAGTGTCTTTGTCTCTGTGCCTTCCTGTGCGGATATGGTGTAAGATGACTGATATCCGCCGCCTATGGCATCGGAAACAGTATAAGTATGACCGTCTGCTGGAACAGCCGTAATAGCCACATCTCCACTGTAATACTCTTTCTTTTCATTGCCATTATAACGAAGTTCCGGGGCATCCATATAAGAAATGGTAAAACTGCCCATTTCTATCTGTGTGTCATTATAATTTGTTGCACTGGAGATCCCTGCATAAACATGGTAGGTGCCAGGTTCTACGGCCTCTGTCAGAAAATCACCTTTGTTGTCTTTTCTGTATTTTACAGTGATCTGTCCAATACCTGTCAGGCCATTTGCTGTCACACTCGCTGTTCTGGATTCTCCGGTATAAATAGAATCATTAGGCTGCATATATTGCAGATTCTCTTTTGCCACGTCCGCCTTTGCGATGGCAAATCCCTTGCTTGCACTGCCAATATAGCCGCCATTCTCAGTTGCAGTAACCATTACGGTTGCCGTCCCTGCGTTAATATTGTCGCTGGCGCTGATAGTATACTGGCTGGAGGGAATTTCAACGCCATTCAACACAACTTTCACTTGATCCGCTGTCGGTGTCTGCGGCATACCATCATATGTAAAGTCACCGTTGACAGTCACCGTTGCCTTTTCCAGACTTCGCCTGGTAATCTCAAACATCACACCGGAAGTAACTGTCAGCTCATAGTTGGAGGGGACGGCAAGCGTACCCTGGATAATCTCATAGTTACCTATTGCGCCTGCTTCTTTGTTCTTATAGGTAAGCGCGCCACTCAGCTTGTCGTCCCCAATCAGACTGGGGGTGATCATGTAGGTCAATTCCGGATCATCTGCGCCGTATTCCTTATGCTGGCCGCTGTCCGGGGTGACGGTGATTGCCAGGGGCGCGATGATCAGCGTCAGCTCCGCCTCGGCGGCAACATAGTTCTTCTGCTCCGCAAAGCTGGCTTTCACCGAATAGGTTCCCACATCCGTCGGCAGGCCGGAGATATAACTATCAGAGCCTTGTTTAGCATAGGAATAACTGACTGTCCCAGTCTCGTTGTTCACCAGCTGCACATCAGCAGTAACCGCCGCCTCTTTGCCGGTATAGGTCAGCGTCTGTGTCCTTCCGCCATTCCATGTGATCTCCGGGGTGGCCTTTGCAATGGTAAACTCCAGCCGCAACATTCCCCAAAACACACCATCAACATCAATAATAGCAAGGGTTCCCGTGCCAGCGTCTTTGTTGTAGGTGTATGTTTTAACATTTGCCACCTCTCGCGGGGTAATACCATCCACCATGAAGGTGGCTCCGGGTGTTTGCCTTGCACCGTTATAAACCAGATTGTCCGCACCGGTCAGGGAAGCGGTAAGCGTGGCTCCGCAGGCGCAAACTTTAATGTTGTATGTCGCTCCAAAATCTATGTATTCGCAATCCACTTCTTCTACAGCGCCGCAAGCCGCACAGGTCTGCGTATGCTTTAGGCTGCCCTGTACATGCGAATAACTCTGCTCCTGATAAACATGGTTCGTACACACCTTCACCGTGTAGGTGCCGCCGAGCAGCGTGGTTTGGCCATCCTCCAAAGCAACGGGCTTGCCCGCAGCGTCAAAATAGGCGTAGTACGGCTCGGTCGCAGTGCCGTGGTTCAGCAGGAGGCTGCGGAGTGACTGGCCAGAGGTGCAACTAATAGCGACTCCGCCGGTAAATTCGCCGCCGAAGAGCCGGACGGTGCTGCCATCAACAGCAAGCCCTTCCAAGGTGCCGCCGATGACCACAAGTTCGCCAGTTCCGACGACTGACACAGCAATACCGCCAAAATCGGCTGTCAACGGTTTCACCGTGCCGCTGGTGAGGGTCAGTTTTCCGCCGTGCACATCAATAGATACTCTGGAATCCCCAGTAAGGGTATAACTCCCACCGTCAAAAGTGATATTGTCGCCGCTTGACACTTCCAGAACCCTACTGGCCGTCACATCCGCCAGCAGGGTGACAGTGGCAGTTTTGCCCTTCGCCGCCGCCCAGGCATCGTCAATGGTGTCATAGTAGGTGGTGTCTTTGTCGATCTCCACCTGCGCCACATCTCCCTCAGTTGGCCCTTCGATGAACGTGGGTGCGTAGGCTGCGTCCAGTGCTGCTTGCAGCTCCAAACAGCAGGAAATGTCGATCTGCTCCTGTTCTTCCCCAGTCAGTTTCCAGTAGAGGTCAAGGATTTCATCAAGCCGCGCCCGCACTTCTTCCGCATTGTTTTCTGTAATTCGGCGGGGCAGGGCGGCGAGCAAGTCTTCGATTCGACAGAGCTTGCACTCATAAGTACACGGGCTTCCCTCCCCGTCCTCTAACGCCCTGCTATAACCACAGTCCTGCGTATGCTCTTTGTGATGGGCGCAGAGATTGGTACTGGCATCCTCTGTGTATGTATCCCTCTGTTCTGTGTCCTCTTTATTTTCCTCAGCGCTGTTTTCTGTTTTCTCTCCCTTACAGCATGAAAGGTCTGCAGCTTTTGCTCCGCATACGGGACAATCCCCATTGATACTGTCCTCCGTGCATAATGTCCCACAGGTACATTCCTTTGTATCTTCTTTTTGTGTGGGGACAGTTTCTTCCTCTGCCGGTTGCTGAGCATCCGTTTCCGTATCCCCTGTATCATCGTCCCCAGTTCCTAGCTTATTCGTATCATTGTCCTCTGCTTCCGATTCCTGCATTGCTTCGGTTTTCGCTCCCGTTTCCTCTGCTGCATTATCTGCCGCCAGCACTGTGACGCTTTCAGAAATATCTTCCGTCTGCGCGTCCTCCGCCACTGCTGCAGATGCCATTCCCGGCATGGTGAAGAGCAGGGCTGCCGCAAGCACGGATGCAAAAACACGTTTCCTTATCTTTCTCATATCTGCCTCCTGTTTTCCTGCGTAAGAAGTACTTCTCACGCTTCTATTTTTCACGGGAACCTTCATTGTTATCAAATCCCCCTCTCTCATTCTCCTTACCGTTTTCCGGAAAGCATTTCATATTCCTTATCACTCTTTGTATAAACCACAGCGTCCATTTCAACTAACCCTCTTATCCATCGTTACAACCATGCCCCCCATACTCTGCGGACAGATTACCGGACGCAGAAAGACCGCCGGAGGCGGGGATTCCGCAGAATGGCATCACAGCCCTTCTGGAAATCCCCGCCTCCGGCGGTTTTTCTTATTAAAAGCACTATATGCAAATAAACATGACAAAAAAACAGATTTATAACGTCTGTCTGTCTGTCTGTCTGTCTGTCTGTCTGTCTGTCTGTCTGTCTGTCTGTC
>CAMWMM010000174.1 GCA_947175285.1 uncultured Lachnospiraceae bacterium | reverse complement strand
ATCTTATCCGCATTAAGAATCGCTTCTACTTTCGGGTCGGGACGCGGCGTAATTTTATCAATCATACTCCATGGGAATGAGATACGGCTGCTATCCTGTACATAAGCAAGAAAACCTTCTTCCGCCCTGCCGTTTTTCACCCATGCCTGCGCAAAGGAAACTACAGCATTTTTAAGCTTATCGCCATTGTGCGAGCAATTGTCCATACTCACCATCGCCAGCGGCAGCGCTTCATTCAGATAACGTTCATATACAAGGGCGCAAACTTTTCCCAGATAACTTCCCGGCTTTTCCGGTCCGTTTTCCATATCTTCTTTGATTGCAGGCAAAAGTTCTCCTTTTCCGTCTACTAAACTGTAACCCTTTTCTGTGATTGTAAAGCTCGCCATCTGCAGCGATGATGCACGGAAAATTTCTTTCAGCCTGCTGTATTCTTTTTCGTTTTCACTATCCAAAATCAGAGCTTCTACGATACTGCCGATTACCGTCTTTTCAATCTCTCCGTTTCCTTTTAACGTAGCAAGAATACCGTAATTGTCATGGGGCCGGTACATTTTCTCAATAATCTCATAATCAAACCCCTCTGCTACAATAAGTCCCGTTTCGCTTTTTCCTGTTTCCATCAGTTCCTGCATCAAATTTGCCTGAAAAGCACGAAAAATATTGCCCGCGCCAAAGTGAATCCATTCCGGTTTTTCTTTTGTATTTTCTGCAAATTTCTCCCGGTCATAATTCGGCACATGATAACCTGCCGCTTTCCATGCACTGCTGCCTAACAGCCCCTCTTTATCTAACTTCATTTTCCTATTCTCCTAACATTTGAGGGTTTCTTATTTTTTATTGGATTTCTCAATCGCTTCCCAAAGCCCGTTTAAGTAAGCCGCGCCTAATGCTCTGTCATACAAACCATATCCCGGCATTGCTACCTCTCCCCAAATCATACGTCCATGGTCGGGACGGATAGGTCCGTCAAATCCGATATCATACAATGCTTTCATAATTTCATACATATCAAAACTTCCGTCAGCAGACAAATGTGCCGCCTCTTCAAAGTCACCGGGATAATTATGCTGCAAGTTTCTCACATGGGCAAAATGAACGCGCCCTTTTAATGCGCGAATCATCCCCGGCAAATCGTTATCCGGATTGGTTCCGTAGGAACCGGAACAGAACGTAACACCATTGTGTTTATTATCCACCATCTGCATCATACGCTGGATGTTAGGCAGATTTGTAATGATACGCGGCAGTCCGAATACGCTCCATGCAGGGTCGTCCGGATGGATTGCCATGTTAATGTCATATTTATCACATACGGGCATAATTGCCTCAAGAAAATATTTTAAATTGACAAATAACTTTTCTTCATCTACATCCTGATACAGACCAAACAATTCCTTAATTTTTTCCATCCGCTCCGGTTCCCATCCCGGCATCACAAAACCGTTCGTATCACCTGCAATGGAATCAAACATTTTTTCAGGATTTAAACTATCTACCGTCTCCTGATGATATGCCAATACGGTCGAACCATCCGGACGTTTTCTGGCAAGTTCCGTCCTTGTCCAGTCGAAAACCGGCATGAAATTGTAGCATACCATATGGATATCTTCCTGCCCGAGTTTTTCCAGCGTTTTAATATAATTTTCAATATACTTGTCTCTCTCCGGCAGTCCAATCTTGATTGCATCATGAATATTCACGCTCTCAATTCCGGCAATATGCAATCCCGCCGCCTCTACTTCGGCTTTAAGCGCACGAATTTCATCCATGCTCCACTCGTCTCCGGGCGCCGTTTCATACAATGTTGTAATCACGCCTTTCACTCCCGGAATCTGCCTGATCTGCTGCAATGTCACAGAATCAGATTTACTCCCGTACCAACGTAATGTCATTTCCATAAAAATGTTCTCCTTTATATAATAGCTATCTAAAAAGAAATAAACTTAACTTAAGAATTCTGAAGCATCTGCTTATGATACTGTAATGTATACAAATTATAATAGCGCCCCTTCTGATACAACAGCTGCTGGTGGCTGCCCTGCTCCACAATCTGACCATGGGACAACAAAATAATATTGTCCGCGTGTTGAATAGTAGAGAGCCTGTGAGCCACAATCAGCATAGTGCCGATATTCTTCATTTTTTCCAGACTGTCCTGAATCAGCAATTCCGTTTCCGTATCGATATTTGCGGTAGCCTCGTCCAAAATCATAACCGATGGTCTGTGAATAATGGTGCGGGCGAAGGAAAGAAGCTGGCGCTGTCCGGCGGAAAAATTATTACCCCGTTCCCGTACTACTTCATCCAGACCGTTTTCTAGCTTACCGATAAAGGCATCCGCATTGACATAGCGGCAGGCTTCCCACACTTCCTCGTCCCCCACATCCTCTTTACGCAGCAGAATATTGCTGCGGATATCTCCGGAAAACAAGAACACATCCTGAAGCATCTGACCGAAGTGCCGCCGCAGAGAAGATATTTTAATTTTACGAATATCAATCCCATCAATGAGAATCTGCCCTTTTTGGATATCATAATTACGGCAGATCAGGCTGAGAATCGTTGTCTTACCGGAACCTGTGGAACCCACAAAAGCCACCGTCTGCTTCGGCTCCACATGGAAGGACACTCCCTTCAATACCCATTCATCCGGCTTATAGCAAAACCACACATCCCGGAATTCAATCTCACCCCGAAGCTCCGGTAACTCAATGGCATCCGCTTCATCCACTATCTCCGGCACCATATCCAGAATCGTGAAAATCTTCTCTGCCGCGGCAAAAGAACGCTGCAGCATATCGAACTGTTCCGCCAGTGTCTGAATCGGATTGAAAAAGCGGGAAATATACATATAAAAAGACACCATAATACTGCTGTCGATTACCTGTCCAAAGTAATGAATGTCTCTGATATAGCCCTTTGCCCCAAAATAAAACAGGCACAGATTTGAAGAAACATAGATCATATATACCATAGGCCGGAAAATGCCGAATACAAACATTCGGTTAAACTTGGCTTTCTGCAGCGTCCTGCTGCGAATCAGGAAATCGTCCAGTTTCTGATCTTCCCTGTTAAAAATCTGGGTAATCTTCATGCCGGACAAATTTTCAGAGAGATAAGTGTTGATATCCGTGGTGGCATCATTGACCATGCGGTGTACCCTGCGGGAAAACTCTCGGAAAATCACGGTAAACAACACCACAAAAGGTACAAAACACAACACC
This sequence comes from uncultured Lachnospiraceae bacterium, assembly GCA_947175285.1. Next base: position 5,823 of record CAMWMM010000174.1, on the reverse strand, counting down.
ATCAAAGTCAACGCATAATTCAGCATCAGCATGGCTCCCAGCACACCCACGATTACCATGAAATTTCTTGCCAGCGTCACCAGAATATTGGTGAACATATAGGAAATGGAATTGGGGTCATTGGAAACTCTGGTTACAAGCTTGCCAACAGGAATGTTATTCAACTGCTCATGGCTTAAGCTCTCAATATGGGTAAATACATCCAGCCGTATGCGTGAGAGGATTTTCTGCCCCGTTTTCTGCAGAATCATCGCCTGTAAATAAGTACAGACCATGGATACAAGCAGGATTCCCACATATAGCCCAACCATGGTATACAGCCGGCTCAGCTCAAAATCAGCCTTGATCAACCCCTGAATCCGTCCGACAATCAGCGGAGATATCAAATCATACACAATGGAAAACAGCATGACAATAAATACTATTACAAAACTTTTCCAATATGGTCGGGCATATTGCAGCAGACGCCGGATAATTTCGCCATCTGACATTTTTCTTTCCTTGTCATGCTCATCTTTTATTTTTCTCAGCGCGCCATATGCCAGCAGAAAAACGATTGTAAAAGCGCCGATAATCGCACCCACAATCAATAAAGGCAAATACTCAGTCATTGTGTCCTTCTCCTTCCTCCTCTAATTTTTGAAGATCGACCATTTTCCTGTATCCCGGGCAGGATTCATATAAAGCTTCATGTGTTCCTGCCGCAATTAACCGCCCATCCTCAAGAAACAGAATCTTATCCATCTTCTCAATCGTAGTAACCCGGTGAGCAATCAGAATGGTAGTCTTGCCCTGTCTGGCAGTGCGCAGGTTTTCCAAAATCGTGGCTTCAGTTTTCGTATCTACGGCAGATACGGAATCATCCAGAATCAGGATGGGCGCATCCTTCATCAGCGCCCGGGCAATGGATATCCTCTGCTTCTGACCGCCGGAAACCGTGACGCCCCGCTCACCTAAAACGGTATGATAACCCTGCTGAAACTCTTCAATGTTGCTGTGCACATCAGCCAGCCTTGCCGCCTGAGTGACAGACTCACCGTCATACTTGTCCACCCCGAAAGCAATGTTATTTTCAATCGTATCTGAGAACAGGAAATTATCTTGGGGCACATACGCACAGCATTCCCTCAGATCGCGGATTTTCACATCATTTACATCCATGCCGTCAACGAACAGTGTTCCCTCCGGAACATTGTAAGTACGCAGGATTAAATCTACCAGAGTGGTCTTGCCGCAGCCCGTTTTCCCTACCAGTCCCACATTTTCCCCGGCTTTGATGGTGAAAGATACATCTTTCAATACGTCTGTCTCACCGTCAGGGTAACGAAAGGTCAGATTACGAAATTCGATATCACCCCGGACATTTTTCAGTTCCCGTGCTCCTTCCCGATCCTCTATGGCGGCCTTCGCATCCAGCAGTTCTCCCAGTCGTTCCAGTGATGCCTTACCCCGGGACGTCATATCTATTAATTCGGAGACAGCCATAATCGGCCAGATAATAGCGTTAAAATAGCCTATAAATTCCACCAACTGGCCTGCATTGAATCTGCCTGTGTATACCAGATATCCGCCGTAACCCAAAATTACACAGATAACACTTTCCACAAACAGCGTCACCATAATCCGCAGCAATACGGAGGATCTGGTATGGTCGATATTGGCATTCTCATTTTCCTCGTTCAGCTTCTGAAAAGCCATCAGCTCCTTTGCTTCCTTGACAAAGGCCTTGACCACCGTAATACCGGAAAAGCTTTCCTGTGAGAAATCGGAGAGTCTGGAAAAAGCCTCCTGACGAATATCCCATTTTTTCATCATCTGCTTGCCGATTACCGTAGCCGCAGCCAGAAGGAAACCCATAGGAATCAGAGATAAAAGCGTCAGTACCCAATCCATTTTCCACATATTCGCCACAGCCAGCACCCCTAGCAGCAGTGCGTCAAAAAACATCATAACGCCCCACCCGAAACAATCCTGCACCGTATCCAAATCATTGGTAAATAAGCTCATCAGATTTCCCACTTTATTGACCTGATAATATTCCTGACTCAAATCCTTCGCATGAGCGAACATGCGGTTACGCAGGTCTGCCTCCAGACGCACTGCCGCACCGAAAAAGCACACCCGCCACAAAAAGCGGCCAAATACCATGGACAAGATAATCCATACCATGGGCATACAAATCCTATCCAGCAAAAAATCCATATCAAATGCCATCTGCACCCCGTCCACACTGACACTGCCGGCGTTCATGCCGTTGACAATCATGCGGTACAGCTTGGGAATTTCCAACTGCAGAAAATCCACCAGAACCAGTGAAATCAATCCCAGAATCAGCCATCCGGCATATTTGAGGTAATAGCGGTTAATGTGTTTTCCGAATATCATATGTTTTCCCCTTCTTCTAATGCTGTTATTCCTATTTTTTCTATAGAATTATAGCGCATTCTCCTGAAATGGACAATGCCCTTATATTTCAATAACTACCATCATCTGAAATTGTGACAATCCCCTCGTCCGAAATTTCCACATTGACAGAGATACTTTCGAGAAAATCATAAATCCTTCGCTGTTCGTTAAATTCGGATGCGTAGATTGTCTGACATCCCGACTGCACCGCCGGAATGACTTGAACAGTTAATTGTGTTTCACTATCATCTCCCGAAAAGTGAAGTAACAAGAGCATGGTATCCAATGTTTTCTCATTGAACCAGTAATTTCCAAGACTATATATGATCGGTTTTCCGTCGTAATATTCCATGCCCTGCAAGCAATGGGAGTGGGCACCAATCACCACATCCGCTCCCGCATCCAGATACTCTTTTCCTGTGTCCATCTGCACCTGCTCCAAGTCATAACTGTACTCGGTTCCCCAGTGCACAAAAGCAATGCAAAAATCCGCATGTTCCTTTGCCTCTTTGATTACCTGTAAAAACAGTTCTGTATCATAACAGCGTAAAATCCCTGGTTCCACATCGGTAGCCTGCGGTGTCATTTTATATTTTTCTGCCCGGGAGGCCGCTACCAGTGCAATAGTTTTTCCATCTACTTCCAAGTACAAAGGCTTCATTGCTCTCTGTAAGGTATCTCCCGCACCAAAGTAAGGTATTCCGGCATTTTCCAAAACCGCAAAAGTGTCCATCATTGCTTCTTTTCCATAATCATAAACATGATTGTTTGCCAATGTTACTGCATCAACGCCTAACTGCTGCAGAACCTCCACCCGTTCCGGATTTGCACGAAAAGTATAGGCTTTTCCTTCCAAGGGCTTTCCCTGTGTGCTGTAGGAAAACTCATTATTCAGACACATAATGTCTGCGTCCTTCATGAAGCCGACTAATTTCTCAGAAATACAGTCATAGATACCATTTGGTTGTGCTGACATATACTGGGTAGTACACCAGTTTTCATCTAAATTGATATCGCCTGCAAAACATACGGTGAAGTCAAAACTGGTATCTTCCGGTTCCTCGGCTATCATTTCCGATGCGGGAGATTCCGAAATGAAAGAGTGTTCTTCTACAAAATCGATTTCTTTTCCTTGGCTTTCGCATCCAGCCAGAGCAAGAAAGAATACGCCCAGCAATAAAATAGTTGATTTTCTCATATAATTCATTTGTATCTTTTAATACTCCTCTCAGCACAGATTTCCACTAGCTATCCATTATGTAATGAAAAAATCTATGCACCTAATTTCTCTACTGTTCCAGTATATTAGAATATCCTAATGGTATCAACCTAAACATGCACGATATTGTTTGAATCCACAGGACACCTAATAACAAATAGCAGCCAAATTAAATATTTGACTGCTGCCTGATTTCTTTCGATGCTTTTCCCCTGTGTCAAGGTAAAGACACAAGCTTTTTAAAAATATATTAAACAAAATACTTTGTATTGTTTCTTGTCACATAGTTCTATATAGCTTTAACATTATTCTTCAACCATTTTCAATATTCCCTCTCCAAAAATTTCCTTTACAATATCTCTTTTAAATTTATTTAGAGGTTCTTCTAAAATATTCTCTTTTGTACTAATTTTTCCTATTATTAATTTATACAGTTCTTTTTCTGATATAAATCCTGTATCTGCTAATTCTCTTATTCGATCTGGAGAATATCTTAGGCTTTTTCTTAATAAATCTTTTGCATCATTTCTGTGAAATTCATATAATTCTTCTATTTTAAATACTTCTTTATATGTATGAACGACCTTGTCTTTTTCACAAAATTCTATTTTGCATGATGGCCAATATTTAAATTCTGCTAAATCATCCATTGATATCTCATATGGTGTTTTATCTTCGAGTTCAAATTCATTCATTCCTTTTAATGAAGAATTGCAAAATTTACAACTGGGAACTAGATTATAAATTGACATAGAGAAATAAGGATATCTACTTTTAGAGTAAAAATGATCTAAATCCGCTCTCATTTTCCCTGTCTCCAAATAAACCGGAGTTATATATTGCCTATTGCAATATGGACAAGTCCTTATCTTCCTGTGAAACTGCATGATATATGGATTCCAATCCAACAGCTTATCAATGGACATATCCTTTTCTACAATATGTACTATCAATATTTCTCTAATAATATTTTCCAGTACTTTTTTTGTTATATTATCACTTAGACTTTCTATTTTTATTCGAACTTCATTTGCTAATTCTACATCACATTTTTCTAATTCAGTATACAATTCATTTAATATTTTAATATTATTATATTTTGCATGCTCGCCTACTTTTGATTTTTTCTTTACATATTCTAATAAATAAGAACCGATGCCAGTGTTACTAAAATTATCATAACCAAAAACCTTCTCAATCGCTTCTTTAAACTTCTCATCTTTCTTCAAAATATCCGCATATTTTGTATCGATAATTTTTTGTATCTTTCTCAATTGATATGGTTTTCCTATCGCTAGCTGTTTTTTATAGTATAAACATAGTGATAAAAATTTCCATTGGTTTCTTGAAGTGATTGTTCCTTTTTTATATTCCTTTTTCATCTGATTTAATTTATCTACCACATTATCATAAAAATATTTCTTATGACAAATTAATTCATCTTTTGAAATTGTAAGCTTTTGCATTTTATCTCCTTTGAATCCCCTCCATAACTTCAGCTAACTCTTCTGACGGCAATTCATTTAATGTTTCAATCAGTGATGAAATTTTTGTATGATTTCTGTCTTTTCCTTTCATATTCTCTTCTATCACCTTAAATCTATTCTGCATAATTCTCTTGATAATAGGGTCCCCTATACAAGCAATCAATCTTTTTATCTCCTCCGAATCATCCAATGTCTTCCCCTTTTCCCAATTACCAAGTTTTTTCATCACATACATCATTTTATCTGCCGCATATGCTCCTATGATACCAAAATCATCTCTCTCTAAAAACATCCCATCCCTATATAAATCATATATATTAGCACCAAATGTGTTCTCCAAATCTTTCCCTGCTTTACTATTAAGAAAAACAACATTTCCTTTCAGTGCATCAGAAAGCATAATCGGTGAATGTGTTGCAACTATAATCTGAATGTTTTGTCTATTGTAAAACTCATTGAAAAAGTACACCAAACTTTTCATGAATTTTTGTTGCCATTTCGGATGATAGGAAAGGTCTGCCTCGTCCATTAATAAAATTACCGACTTTTTATCCTTTATTTTATCATGCAGCGAATATATCCGCGAATACATATTTAATAAATTATATTCACCACTGCTTAATCCTTCCCACTGAAAAGTAAGGTAATCAGCTCCAAAAGCTGTTACTCGAAATAACCTATAAAAATCTATTATAGCTTTGTCATTAGAGT
>CAMWMM010000173.1 GCA_947175285.1 uncultured Lachnospiraceae bacterium | reverse complement strand
CCTAAAGGTTTCGCCTTAAGGCGAGGGTTTTAACCCCATTATACAGACAATAAATACAAGGATAAACATTACAACCGTCAAGCCTATGTATATTCCAATGTTATTCTCAAGTTCCTGCGTATTTCCTGATATAACATTTAAAATATCAAGAACAATCATCATAAGCAGGCTGACGGGAAGTAACAAGCTGATATGACTGGCTGCTGTTGCAATAATGCCGCCCCTTAAATCTTTTGATCCCTTATCGCTTAATGCAAACATTTTCTTTAACATACTTCCACCTCATTTCCTATATGCCAGTTTGTTGTTTTCATGTAATTATTCCACATACGGGCATATTCCCTGTTCAGGTTTACTAATTCCTTATGTGTACCCTTTTCCACAATCTCGCCTTGTTTCATTACAAGAATCTGGTCAGCTTCCTGCACTGCTGAAAGACGATGTGCGATCATAATAACAGTTTTTCCGGAAACCAGACCTTCAAATGCCTTCTGAATCTGCTGCTCATTCTCCGGATCAGCAAATGCAGTAGCTTCATCCAGAACAATGATTGGCGCATCCTTTAAAATCGCTCTTGCAATCGCAATACGCTGTGTTTCTCCACCAGATAAGTAAACGCCTTTACTTCCCACCACTGTATCAATCCCTTCCGGGAACTTTGCAATAATATCGTCGCATTGTGCCAGATGAGCCGCTTTCAGGACTTCCTCTCTTGAAGCTGACGGTCTGCCTGCCCTGATATTTTCTAATAGGCTGTCTTTAAATAATTTGGGATTTTGGAAAACAAATGCTACCTTTTTCATTAAATCAGAATGGGAAATATTTCTAATATCCACATTTCCAATCTTAATCTGTCCACTTTGCACATCATAAAAACGTGGTATCAGACTGGCGGTTGTACTTTTTCCCGATCCTGAATGTCCCACCAATGCTGTCGTTGTTCCTGACTTCGCAACAAAACTTAAATTCAAAACTGCCGGGTGTTCCGTATTTTCATAAGCAAATGTCACATCCTCAAAAACCACATCATTTTTATCTGTTGTTTTGGGTTTTTCTGCTTCTGGTTGTGGCGTAGCAGTCAATATAGTATCAATCCTACGCATAGCTTCCTCTGCCTGCATTTTATAACTTGTCATATACATGATTTTATTTAACATAACTGCACAGGCAGGAGAGAAAATCAGATAGAATAAAAAGCTCTGCATAAATCCAATAAGATTATCTGAAACCATAGCAATAATAATTGCTGCCGGAACAAGTACCAGATAATTCGAGTTGATAACTGAATTAAACGCTACCATTCCTTTCCTGCACGACATTGTATATGCAAGTGCCTGTTTTCTATAATCATTAATTGTTGTATTAAATTTAGTAAATGACCTGACCGTCTGCCCGAATACTTTCACTACTGATATGCCTCTGACATATTCCACTGCTTCGTGGTTCATTTTCTCTAAAGAATCCTGATACTGCATCATAAATTCCCTGCTCTCTTTACCCATTAAAGCTCCTTGCAGGAAAAAACCGATTCCATACAAAAGTATCAAAGGAATGCCTATTCTCAAATCAAAAACAAGCATAAGTATAACGCTCGCAATCATTGTAACCTGTGCGCCTACAAGATCTGGAAGCTGATGTGCAATAAAAGTTTCTGTTTGAAAACTGTTTTCATCAATAATTTTCCTAAGTTTTCCACTTGGATTCACATCAAAATATCCCATAGGCATTTTTGAAAGAGCCTTTAATGCAGCCATTTTCAAATTCTTCTCTGTATGAAACGCTACAACGTGGGAACATAACAATGCTATGAAGTAAAGCAGCAAACCAATCAGTTCCAACACAAGCGCTGTCACGCCCCACTTTACCAAATTTTCTGTATCTATTGTCTTTCCAGCAAATATAGATACCAAATCCCTTGCAGCAAAATAGACACACAAAAATGGACACATGATGAATAATGCACTGATTCCCGATAAAAACCGGGATACATTGAGCAATGTACGGTGTTTTCCCATAAATTGGAACAACCGTCCGATTTCATTTGACTTTTGTTTCATTGAAACAATACCTCCTTTTAATTAGTGGTGACTAACCTATATCATTATATAAGTAAACATTCTTTTTATCTATGACTTAATAGGCATATGTTTGCTCCAATAAGTTCATCATATTTTTAATAAAGGCGGTAATGATTTTTTGCCATTACCGCCTGTCCTTTAAAATACAACACTTTGCACTATTTTACTTTTATGTTCTGCACTGATGCAAAACTCGTATCGCCAGAATATTCATAGTCTGTAACACCGCTATTATATACAGATAACTGATGTGTATAATACAATGGTGTCACAAGGCAATTATCCGCCATTGTAGTCAAAATTGTGTCATAAATCTCTTGTATTTTTTCTTCTTCTGTTGCAGCGTTTAATTCATCAAGCAGTCCGTCAGGTAAATATGCATACACTTGTGATAAAATAGGATCAGTTGACGTTTTTGGATCAAGACCACCTAACACAACAGTAGGGTCATAATACCCGCCCTGTGTTTTAAAAATTGTCACTCCATATTGCCCACCAGAAACCATAGCAAACCAATCCATCATTGCAGCGGAACTAGGTGTCAATTCTATGCCGATTTGCTTTAGCTGGTCACATATGTATACCACTGTGTCATCATCTGATGCAGAACCTGTCTGATATACAAATTCTGCTGACAGCTTTACTCCGTTCTTCTCACGTATTCCATCATTGTCAGTATCTATATACCCGGCATCATCCAACAATTTATTGGCTGCTTCCATGTCATATTCATAAACTTTCTGGTCTACATCACAATACGGAACACTTCTTGAAAAGAAAGTATCTGCCGCTTCATACAATCCTCCAAAAATATTTTGAGTAATCGCATCTTTATCAACCGCTGCTGCAATGGCTTCCCTAACCACCTGATCCCCAAATATCGGATCGTTCAGGTTATAACCCATATAATATGTCTGCAGTGCATTTCCATCCGCTTTTGCTGAAAATCCATTCGTTGCATTCATTTCTTCAAAATTTTCTGCTGAAATCTTTGTGATACCCGTATAGAAATCAATCTCTCCATTTTTTAAAGCTAATAATTTTGCATCATTATCCGGAATATTCTTTACGGAAAAGCTGTCAACATCTGGTTTCTCGCCCCAATAGTTTGTATTATATTCAAAGTTGAATACCTGCCCATTGTTATCTCCTGAATACATATAGGGACCTGTACCGCAAGTTGCGCTCTTAAAAGTATCCTTTGCTGTCAGATCATCATTTAACTGCTCGCTGGATACAATCCCCCAGGGATTTGCAAGACACAACTCACGCATTGTACCATAATATGGCTGTTCTAACTGAAGCTCAACCGTATACTCATCAACTGCAACCGCATCTTTAATTATGGTAGAGAGTTTTCCATAACCGCCATTATACTGTCCAAGATTAACCGGAACTGCCAATAATGACTTTGCCACATCCTCTGCTGTCAAATCAGAACCATCTGAAAACTTAATTCCCTGCCGCACTTTAAATGTATAAGTACAGCCATCGTCGCTCATACTCCAACTTTCTGCCAGCACTCCGGACAATTCTCCATTCGCATTATATTCCACCAGAGTATCATAGAAAGAGGGAAGCCAATATGTCAAATCATAGCCGCTTGAGGTTACATCTGGTGTAATTACCGTGTAAAAATATTCAAATCCCCAACTTTCTGCTAAATTCAGATGCACTGGCTCCTGCTCTGTTTCAGTAGTATTACTTACTACGTTTGCATCATTTGTTCCATTTGCTTCATTTGCTCCATTGTCACTACTGCAGGCTGCAAGTCCTAAAACCATAACCGCAGACAACAAACCCGCTGCTAAACGCTTTAATTTCATGATAAATATTCCTTTCTTTTTATTGATTTTTCTTATTTTGAAATGGACACAGGTTATAACAACCCACTGGCTTTCAGCAAAATTTTACTATACTCATTAGAAAATACTGTCATGTCACCAGAAAATGTAACCTGTTCCATCAAAACAGACTCTTTCATTACCAGAATCTCATCTGCAATCACTACTGCAAGTTCCATGTCATGTGTAATAAATATAAGGGTAAATCCCAACTGTTTTTGCAAATTAACAATTTCTTCTATGATTTTCTTCCTTAGTGGCAAGTCAAATCCATTTGTCGCTTCGTCAAAAATCAGACATTTTGGTTTTACTGCTAAAGCTCTTGCTATCGCTACCCTTTTTTGTTCCCCACCAGATAATTCAGAAGGTAATCTTGCATAATATGATGTCGGAAGGTTACACAAACTAAGTAGCTCCATGCATCTCTTTTTACGTTCGTTTCGTTCCATATGGAAAAAGCAACTCAAAGGTTCTTCAATGGATTTACCTATTGTCATTTTAGGATCGAGGGCTGATGCTGAATTTTGCTGAATTAACTGCACAGTCTTGTAATGTCCTCTTACCGTTTTACGCTTTCTGTATATGTCACACCCGTCAACAAAGATATTCCCATCAGAGGGAATCTGCAATCCCGCAATCATTCTTGCCAATGTTGTTTTTCCCGAACCGGACTCTCCTACAATCGCATATCTGCTACCATCTTTAAATGAAATTGAAACCGGAGCCACTGCAACAAAATCCTTATTTGAAAATCTTCCTTTCCTAAATTTGCAGCATATGTCATTTAGTTCTATCATCCACACCCCTCCTTAATTCACAGGCATTTACCAATTCTTTTGTAAATTCATTCTGCGGACAATTCATTACCATATCTGTCTGCCCCGTTTCTACAATCTTTCCATGATCCATTATCATAATCCGATCAGATACGGAAGCTGCCTTCAAGTCATGTGTTACAAACAGGACGGACATACCAAGTCCACAAAATTTTTTCATTTGCCGCATCAATTCCAGCCTGTTACAAGCATCAATCGCTGTCGTTGCTTCATCTGCTACCAACAGTTTCGGCTCTTGAATTATGGCTACTGCTATCATAAGCCGCTGTAACATTCCTCCTGATAACTCAAAAGGATAATTTTTCAAAATCCTTTCCGTATCATCTAAACCTAATCCATTCAGGATTGTTTCATATTTTTTTCTTGTTTCTATTCTCTCAGCTTTCGGATTGTGGTGCAGATAAGACCTCTCCAACTGTTTTCCAATACGGATAGAAGGATTAAAGGCGGTCATTGGGTTCTGCATAATAAAACATATTTCTTTTCCATAAATTTCACATAGTTGTCTTTTATTCAATTTCCGTAAATCCCTACCACCAAAATTTATAGAACCATCTACTATATAACTATCTCCTAACAATCCCATAATCGCCCTGCAAACCGTTGTTTTTCCTGCCCCGGAACCTCCGACAAGTGAAACCATCTGACCATAATCAACCTCAAAAGAAACATCATCTACAATCATTTCTCCAGAGGACAATGATATTTTCAAGTCCACGACATTAAGTGCCACTTACATTGTCCTCCTTTCCAATGGAATCCCTTAATCCCTCTCCCAACAAATTAAATCCTGCACAACATACAAGCAGACAAATTCCCGGATAAATAATCAGGTTAGGATTTGAATATATACTATTACGGGCTTCATTTAACATTGCTCCCCATTCTGCTGTACCTTTAACCAACCCTACACCCAAAAAAGCAAATCCAGAAATAGAAATAATAACTGATGCAATCCCCGTTGTAAAATACACAATGAATTGTGGCAGCACATTTGGCACCAAGTGCATAACAACTATGCGGATACTGGAAGCTCCTGAAATCTTTGCTGCCTCTATATACTCCTTGCCGCACTCTGTTTTCGCATAAGAGCGAACCATTCTCAAAAACCATGCTGTCATGGATATACTGATCGCTACAATAATACAAGCTGCCGGATTTTCAAACGAAGTAACCAACGCCATAGCAATAACCAATAAAGGAAATGCCATCAATATATCACATATCAGCCTTACCATTTCATCTATAATTCCGCCCTTATAACATGAAAAACTTCCTACAAATAAAGCAAACACTGCTAATGCTATCAATATGGGAATAGACAACCCTAACGAATACCTTGCTCCATATAAAAGCCTTGACAATTCACAACGCCCCATTTGGTCACATCCTAATGGATATTCTGCGGAAGGCTTTGCGTTTTTCATCGCAAGATTTGTTGCATTTGGATCATTTGGAGCCAGCACAGGTGCGGCAAGTGCTATCAGGACAAAGAAAGCAATCAACATTATTCCGATTATTATTTGCCATTTCCTTTTCATATCCGGTTCCTCCTATATGCAGGACATATAATGCTTGAAAGAATATCAGCTACTGTATTGAAGAAAACAAACAGGACAGCACACACTAAAATTGCGCCTGATATTCCATATATATCCATTCCTTCACAAGATTTCATTAAATAACTTCCTAATCCATCAATAGAAAAAACACTCTCCACCAGCGCTGAAGTTCCAAATAAAGCTGCACAGTATTGGGCAAACAATGTTATTGCCGCAGGCAAGGCATTTCTTAACACCTCCCCAAATATTATCTGTGTATTGGAATAACCTCTTGCTCTTGCATATATCACATAATCACTTTTTAATTCATTCAGTATTGATGCCCGAAGAACCCTTGTTGAAATACATACGATTGGTACTGCCATAGAAACAGAGGGTAATATGAGTGATTTCAGGCTTCCATCTGCAATCACGCTGAAAATCGGTATTTTCACAGCAAAGACAGACAATAAAACCAGAGCCAGCCAAAAACTCGGTACGCATATCCCGATAATGCAGAATAATCTTGCAGCATTGTCAAAGATACCATTCTTTTTTATGACAGAGATAGCCGCAACAAGAATCGTCAATATGATAATCCAGACCATTGCCATAATTATCATCATGCAAGTAACCGGAAGCGCTTCCATGATGTTCTGTATTACTGGCTTCCTATTTGTTATTGCAGTACCTAAATCACCGCTCAGAATACCCTTTATGTAATCAAAATACCGTTCCCCAAACGGAGCATCCAATCCAAGCTCTACTCTTACAGCCTGTATCTGTTCTTCGGTTGCAAAGAGATAATTTTTTCTGACAATCATTTCTGCCGGATCTGTTCCCGTAAATATTTGCAGACAGAAACTTAATGTTACAACTCCCCATATCACAAGAACAAAATTTATGATACGTTTTAATATTCTGCCCCCTATAATCTTAATGTCAGACATTTATCCAATCACTCCTTACTTCGGTTAGCTTATGCTAACCGCATATGCAAAAAAAGGAGCCGCAGTACAGCGACTTCTTTTTCAAGACGCACCAACTTTTAGCACGCAAGTTATTATAGCGCAGTTAGTTAAAACTATCTATAACCCATCAGACAAAATTTACTCCAATCAGGTCACGCATATTTATATCTGTAAGCCTGTGGTGTTATTCCCATGACAGACTTAAATGCTGCTGAAAATTTACTTTGATTCTCATAACCTGCGGCATAAGCAATTTCCCCTATATTAAGGTGAGGTTCCGTTATCAGCATATCTGCGGCTGCTTCAATCCGTTTCATCTTAATAAATGTTCCAATAGATTTCCCTGCTATTGATTTGAAACATCTTTTTAGGCTGGATTCGGCAATTCCAAATTCTTGTGACAGGTCTGCAATCGTTTTTATAACAAAAGGATTTTCAATTATATATTGATATACTTTTTGAGTTCTTTTAGATATATCTTCCGAAAAATGCTGCGGTTTCTGCATAGCAGTTCCATCTAAAAGGCTCAAAAATAAAAGCAGTTCAATCGTCTTAATCCAAAAATATGGAGATTGTATCCGTTTATCTACAGAATACAATTCTCCAAAAATATGGTCTATTTCACGTTTCGATTTAACCAGCAGCAACGTACCATTACTGCATAGCATATCTCTGATTTTTACCAGATTAATGTCTGCCTGCCCAAAATTTTCAGATATTACTTTTTGTGCTTTTTCCATCTCAAATAATACAGTAATCCCTTTATATTTTTTTAATGGAATGTTGGAACCAATGATTGATTGTTTTCCTTTATGCAAACTTCCAACTGATAAATCGCCTTCTCCCAAAAAAGTAACTGTACCGTCTGCTGATTCGCATTCATAGCACCCTTCTAAACAATGGTCTATTTGAAGAAAATCGTGTTCCGGAATAATAGGACGATAACAGCTCCCCATATTAAGGTCATTATATGTGATTTGAATACCGGGGGCAACGTCAAAACAAACCATTTCACCCTCTCCTGATTCTGTTTCCTCACGAACCACAGAAGATGAATTATCTTTTCCATCATGAAAATAAATATCATGAAATGATGACCTTTTCAGTACACTCTCCACAGTTATACCTCCTATCTCAAACTAAAATATCATCACAAGCAGCCCTACCAGCAAACAGGCGGGCATCGGGATAAACTAATCACAACATCCCGTCCACTACAGTAAACTTACAATCCCAATTACCCCAAACATCCCCATACCGAGACTGGGCATAATAATCCCCGGAAGATCATTGAAGCGATCCGGATTCAGCTTTCTAAGCCCCACACCCACAAACAGGAATACAAAAGGATTTAACAACACGAACCATTTTGGAACTGCAAGGCACCCCATTAATATTGTTGCAACCACACATACCGTTGCCACGAGCATAAATCCATATCCGATAAGAAACGGCGGCATAACAGCTTTATAATACGCCTCCAGAGTATCATCAGCCAGCTTAAAGTTATCTGTCTCAATAATTTTCTTATAGATTATAGGCTGAATACAAAGCACCGTATGAATAAAAAATCCCGCAATCACACTTACATATCCGCAAACTGCCACCACTGCCGCCAGTTTTGTGTTTACAGGCTGTATCTGGTTCACCAGTGACAAAAATCCGAAGCCTAACAGCGCATCTCCTATAAATGCCACTAATATGGACGCCCCAAATCGCCAATAGGCCCTATGCATCCAATTACTGTCGATATTTTTTGATGTTCCGAGCTTCTTGTTCCCC
>CAMWMM010000172.1 GCA_947175285.1 uncultured Lachnospiraceae bacterium | reverse complement strand
TGCTTATGACTGGGACTTCTGTCAGATTCAGTATAATTATCTGGATGAACATACGCAGGCAGGAAAAAGAGGGCTTCGTGCGGCGGCAGGGAAAGGCATTCCGGTTATCATTATGGAACCTCTCCGCGGCGGTAAGCTTGTCAATCTGCCGGATAGGGCGAAGGAGATACTTGCTTCTGACAGTAAGGGCTATACGCCCGCTGAATTGGGATTGCGCTGGCTGTGGAACCAGCCGGAAGTGACTTGTGTGCTTTCCGGCATGAATTCTGAGGATATGGTGAATGAGAATATCCGCATCGCATCAGAGGCCGAGGCAGGACATTTGACAGACGAAGATATGGAGATTGTTGAGCAGATCAAGCAGATTATTCGTGAACGGGAAAAGGTAGGCTGCACAGGCTGCAGATACTGTATGCCTTGTCCCAAGGGAGTGGATATTCCGGGCAATTTCTATTACTACAATTTGATGTATATGGAGAAAAAGACCTCAGCCCGCATTGAGTTTGCCCAGAATATGGGGCTGCGTAAGGAACCCGGTTTTGCATCACAGTGCATCGGCTGTGGTAAGTGTGAGAAACACTGTCCGCAGCATATCAATATCCGTGAAAAATTAAAGGAAGCCGATCGCGACCTAAGACCTTTGCCCTATAAGCTCGGCATTAATGCGGCACGCAAAATCATGATTCGATAAATGATGAAATGGCAGTATTGTAGAAAGGTGATATTATGGGAAATAATGAATTTAATCTCGGAAAATACCTGACAGGCGGCGTTGAGAGAATTGTGAAAGAGGCAGTCAGGGCGACACTTGCTTATCCAAGGGAAAGCGTATTTATGGCGCGGTTTGCTCTGTCAAGTCGTGAGGCGTCCCGTAAGCGGGCAAAAGCGGAAGCGAACGGTGAAAACATACCGCCGTTTCTGATTGCCAGTATTACAAGCAGCTGCAACCTCCACTGTGCGGGGTGCTATTCCCGCCAGAACCATGCCTGTACGGATGCTGAGCCGGTGAACCAGCTTACTGCACAGGAATGGGAGAATATCTTTTCTGAGGCAGAAGAACTTGGAATCAGCTTTATTCTGCTTGCAGGAGGGGAACCGCTGCTTAGACGGGATGTAATCGAAGCTGCAGGGAACTATCCTGAAATACTGTTTCCTGTCTTTACAAATGGAACGTTATTGGGTGATGAATACATCAGGCTGTTTGATAAGAAACGTAACCTGCTTCCTATTTTAAGCATCGAAGGACGGCTGGAAAAGACAGATGAGCGGCGGGGTACGGGTGTTTATATGAGAGTGAAGGAGGCTATGGAATGCATCCGGAAAAATCAATTGATTTTTGGCGCATCCGTTACAGCTACGACTGCAAATTTGTGGGAGATAACCGGCAGGGAGTTTCTGGATGAACTGCGGGAAGAAGGCTGTAAAGCGGTCATTTATGTAGAATTTGTCCCGGTCACGGAGGAGAGCAAAGATTTGGCTCCGGGTGATACTGAGAGGGAATACATGAGAGAGCGTTTGTCTGCGATTCGTGAGGAATATCCCGATATGGTATTTATTTCTTTTCCCGGCGATGAGAAAAGCTCCGGCGGATGTCTGGCAGCAGGGCGTGGATTCTTCCATATCAATTCCCATGGCGGAGCAGAGCCGTGTCCGTTCTCGCCGTATTCAGATATCAATGTAAAAGATACATCTCTTCGTCAGGCACTGCGCTCACCATTGTTTTCCGCTTTGCGTGAACAGGATGTCCTGATGGAAGAACACAGCGGCGGATGCGTGTTGTTTGAGCGGAGAGAAAGCGTGGAGGCGATTATGGCGGGAAACGCAGGAAGGTAGAAAACACCCAAATGAAAATCTTATTAGTAGAAGACGATATCGAAATCAGCGATATGCTGGGGAACTTTTTGACAACGGAAAACTTTGAAGTAATACAATCTTTTGACGGGGAAAGCGCCTGTCAGTTATTTTTTGCGGATGATTACAGTCTGGTGCTGTTAGACCTTATGATACCGAAAAAAAGCGGAATGGAAGTTATGAAAGCTATTCGGGAAAAAAGCACGGTGCCTATTATTATTCTGTCCGCGAAAGATACGGACTCCGATAAAACATTAGGATTAGGTTTAGGCGCAGACGATTATATTACAAAGCCGTTTTCCGTTACGGAAGTATTGGCAAGAATAAAAGCGAATATCAGAAGAAATACCCAGTATGTTAAACAGACGGCAAATGAGGAAATTGTTTTTCAGTGCGGCTCTCTTACGGTGAATACGAACGACTATTCCGTATTGAAAAACGGGATAAGGATTGAATTGACGGCGAAAGAATTTGAGATTTTAAAGCTGCTTGTGCAAAACCCGAAAAAAGTTTATACAAAAGAGCAGATATATTCCCGTGTCTGGAATGACGCTTATTTGGGAGATGAAAATGCCGTCAATGTCCATATCAGCAGACTGCGGAACAAAATAGAGGATGACCCCCGCAATCCGCAGGTTGTCGTTACGGTTTGGGGAATTGGGTATAAACTGGGGGAATTAAGTTGAGCAAGAAAGAGATACAGGCAAATTTAAAAAAGATTAGCAGCAAACTCACTGATATTATAGAAACTGACAGTGATGAAAAAATTTTTGTTTTTACGGATAACGAAGCCCTGATGGATTTGTGCGGACAGATTAACAGGCTTTTACTTGACCGTCAGAAGATCAAAAGCGACTTTAAAAAGCAGGAGATTTCTTCTAAAAAAATGCTTTCCAACATATCCCATGATATCAAAACGCCATTGACGGTTATTTTAGGATATCTTGAGATGATGCGCCTTGAGAACCCGGAGGATGAAACGCTGCAAAAAGTGGAAGCAAAGGCTTTGCAGATGATGGAGCTTATCAACCAGTTTTTTACACTGGCAAAACTCGAAGCCGGAGACACGGATATAGAGATAAGTAAAATCAATGTAAGCGAGCTGTGCAGGGAAAATATATTGAACTTTTATGATATTCTGCAGGGAAAAGATTTTAGCGTAGAGATATCCATTCCCGAACAGGATATTTTTGTATGGGGAGAAAAAGGCGCCATTGACAGAATTTTATCTAATTTAATTACGAATGCGCTGCGTTATGGAAGTGACGGAAAATATATCGGACTTACTTTGCGGGAAAGCGGGAACCATGTGTACATTGATATCGTGGATAAAGGAAAAGGAATAGAGAAAGAGTTTGCCGGGAATGTCTTTGAGCGCTTATATACAATGGAGGATTCCCGTAACCGCAGGATACAGGGAAACGGACTGGGGCTTACCATTGCCAAAAATCTTGCCTGCCAGTTAGGCGGAGATATTTTCTTAGAGAGCGAACCGAATGTGAAAACAACATTTACCTTAAAATTAAAGAAGTTTTCACTACAGAACGCGAAAGAAATTTGTAAGAATTGGGCAAGAGTTTTGAAAATCTTAACTGCTATGATAGATTTCAAGAGCAAACAGGTTCTTGAAAGGAGGCAGGCAATATGCCATATATTTTACAGACAAATCATCTTACAAAAATCATCGATGGGAAAGAACTGGTAAAAGATGTAAATATCCATATAAAAAAAGGAGAAATTTACGGGTTTTTAGGGCCGAACGGGGCGGGTAAAACTTCGGTAATGAAAATGATTGCCAATCTTTGGAAACCAACGGAAGGCACGATTGAACTTTTTGGAGAAAATCTTACCCCTGTTTCTTATGAAGTTTTGAAAAGAATGGGGAGTATCATCGAATTTCCTATCTTTTATGAGCATTTGAGCGGAAAAGAAAACCTGAAGCTGCATTGTGAGTACATGGGCTATTACCATCCGGACAGCATAGAGAATGCACTTGAAATGCTGGAACTGACCGAAGCGGCGGATAAACCTGTCAAAAAATATTCGTTGGGCATGAAACAGCGGCTGGGGATTGCCCGCGCAATTTTGTGCAGACCGGAGTTGTTAATACTGGATGAACCGACGAACGGACTTGACCCTGCCGGTATGAAAAAACTCCGTGATTTATTCAAAATACTTTGTACGGAATACGGAATTACGATAATGATATCGAGCCATATTCTTTCCGAAGTGGAGAGCATTGCCGATACCATCGGGATTATCAATCATGGAAATATGCTAAAGGAAATATCCATGAAAGAAATATCCGAGATGAATACCGCATATATTGAAGTTGCGACCCCTGATGTAAAAAAGGCGGCATATGTGCTGTCAGATAAGCTGAAACTGAATAATTTCAAGATAATGGATGAACATAATATCCGCATGTATGAGAGCGGGACTTCCACGAATGACATATCAAAAGCATTGGCATTGAACGAAGTGGAGATTAGTGCCATTGGGCAAAAATCGGAAAGTCTTGAAAATTATTTCTTAAAACTGACGGAAGGGGAGAAAGTATCATGTTAAAGTTAATCAGACTGGAATGGAAGAAAAATAATATTAGTAAATATATACGGAATGCCTTTATTTTAACAGTCACTCTTTTGCTGTTCCTCTTTTTAATCGCAGGAGAGCTTGAAACGGATGAAACAAAGCTTGCATATGGCGGAAGTATGCTGAAAACGGGAGTAGAATTATTTACCAATATGTCATATATGGTTTTTACAAGCGTGATGCTAGCTTCCTTTATTGTCAGCGCCTATAAAAATAAAACGATGAATTTAATGTTTTCTTATCCGATTAACCGGAAGAAAATCCTGTTATCCCAGATGTTATCGGTGTGGATTTTCAATTTTATTGCTTTGGTGTTGTCCAAGATTTTTATTTACTGCGCGCTGGCAGCCGTTAAAAAGTATACTTATATCGCAGCGGAAGACATTGCGTTAGGAAACAGCATGTTTTATATTGAAATACTGGTAGATTCAGCGGTAATGATTAGTATGAGCTTTCTGTCTTTGCTGATTGGGTGGAAAATGAAATCATCGAAAGCAACCATTATTGCCGGAGTAATTATCGTATGCTTTACACAGGGGAATATCGGAGAATATACTTTGATGGGCAATATCCCTTTTTATATCACTTTATTGCTCATATCTGCCGTATCCGTCTTTTTGACGCTGTATCGATTAGAAACAAAAGATATGTCATAATACATAGTTATATAAAATATAATAAATATTGATTTTACTTATGATGAAAAATGATTTATAATCATAAAGTAAGAAACAGCAGAGCAGGTTTTTTACAAACCTGCTCTTATGTTGTGAAAAGCACATAGAAAAATAAAAAGTGTGGAGGGAAAGTTATGGTAAAAGCAATCGTAGGCGCTAATTGGGGTGACGAGGGCAAAGGCAAAATTACGGATATGATGGCAAATGAGGCAGATATTATTATTCGTTTTCAGGGAGGAGCCAATGCCGGACATACAATCGTTAATAATTACGGAAAATTCGCGCTGCATACATTGCCGTCAGGCGTATTTTATGACCATACAACAAGTATTATCGGAAACGGTGTTGCACTGAATATTCCGATTTTATTTGATGAGATTAAATCCATTACGGACAGAAACGTACCAATGCCGAAAATATTAGTATCGGACAGATGCCAGATAGTGATGCCTTATCACATTCTGTTTGACCAGTATGAAGAAGAGAGATTAGGCGGTAAATCCTTTGGCTCTACCAAGTCGGGCATTGCACCGTTCTATTCGGATAAATATGCAAAGATAGGTTTTCAGGTCAGCGAACTCTTTGACGAAGAACTGTTAAAAGAGAAAGTAGAAAGAATCTGCGAAACAAAGAATGTGTTATTGGAGCATTTGTATCATAAGCCGCTTATACAGCCTGCGGAATTACTGGAAACGCTGCATCAGTATAAAGAGATGATTGCACCTTATGTATGCGATGTTTCCGCATATCTGCATCAGGCGATAAAAGAAAATAAGACGATTCTGTTAGAGGGGCAGCTTGGTACATTAAAAGACCCTGACCACGGCATTTATCCGATGGTTACTTCATCTTCCACGTTAGCGGCTTACGGCGCTATCGGGGCAGGTATTCCGCCTTACGAAATCAAGCAGATTGTTACGGTATGTAAAGCATATTCTTCTGCCGTAGGAGCAGGCGCATTTGTATCGGAGATTTTCGGTGATGAGGCTGATGAACTGCGCCGCCGCGGCGGTGACGGCGGTGAGTTCGGAGCAACCACGGGACGTCCGCGCCGTATGGGATGGTTCGACTGTGTAGCGTCCAAATACGGATGCCGCTTACAGGGAGCAACGGATGTAGCATTTACGGTTTTGGATGTGCTGGGCTATCTGGATGAAATTCCCGTTTGTGTCGGCTATGAAATAGACGGCGAAGTGACAACGGATTTCCCGGTTACGGCGAAACTTGAAAAAGCAAAACCCGTCCTGAAAAACCTGCCGGGATGGAAATGTGAAATCCGCGGCATTAAAAAATATGAGGATTTACCGGAAAACTGCCGTAAATATGTAGAGTTTATCGAGGAGCAGATTGGCTATCCGATTACAATGGTTTCCAACGGACCCGGACGTGACGACATTATTTACCGTGAAAGTCCGTTAGCAAAATAGTTTTCAAAAAAGGATGACTGCGGTCATCCTTTTTTTAATAAAGATAGCAAGAGTTTCCCGAAACATTTATTATTTTTGAAAATTATTCTGAATCATTTACAACCTGTAACGAAAAAAACGTACTTATATATTGTAAGCAGTTTTCAAAAAAGGATAAGGAGGAAACTCATGTGGAAGATAGTAAAATCATAGAACTATATTGGGAACGGGAGGAAGAAGCAATCAAAGAAACCTCTTTAAAATATGGCAGATTATGTATCAATATTGCCCAAAATATTCTTTCAAGCTATGAAGACAGTGAAGAATGTGTAAATGATACATATCTTGTTGTCTGGAATACAATTACAAATGAACGACCAAACAGATTCTCAGCATTTATAAGCAGAATTACAAGGAATCTGGCATTAAAAAAATATGAATATGTTTCCGCAGCGAAAAGAAACCCTGCTGCAACTACATCTTTGGAGGAGTTAGGGGAATGCGTATCCGGAACAGACAGCGTTGAATCAGAAGTGGAAAAAAAGCGTGTCGAAAGCGCAATCAATAAATTTCTCTGGCAGCAGAAAAAAGAAAAGAGAAATGTTTTTATCAGACGATATTGGTATTTTGATTCTATTGAAAATATTTGCAGAGACACCGGTTTTACACAGAGTAAAGTGAAGTCCATGTTATATGAAATGCGTCAGAAACTAAGAAAATACTTAGAAGGTGAGGAAATTGAAATATGAATAAAAAACAGCTTTCAGAACATATTGGAAACATTGATGACCGGCTTGTTCAGCAGGCGGAACAGATTCCTAATTATTTAGCACAATACCGTCAAAGAAGAATAAAGCAGCTTTTATCTGTTGCGGCAGCTTTTATACTTATGCTTTCCGGTTTTGGTGTAGGAGCAGTGGTTTTTGCCCGTGAAATTATCGTAGAGGTGCCGATAGAACAGGAAATTCTGGAATTGGAAGGGGTTAATCTTATGCTGATATTTCCCGATAGCTGGAAGGGGCAGTATTCAGTGGAAAAAAGCGGGCAGAACTATGTTGTGTATAATCCACAAATTAAAGATGCCGTCAGCGAGGGAATAGATATATGGGATGGCGGAGTTCTTTTTACGATTGTCTGTTATGAAGAAGCTATGACCGAGGAACAATTTATAGAAAACGGGCTTGATTTTACTGCTTATCGATATATTTTAGCAACAAGCAACCGGACATACATACTCCATTATGCCAGTGATGTACAATATGACCCGACAAATCAAGAACAGGAATGCATATACGAAAAAATGATGTCAGAAGTGAAAGACATTCAGTTTGTAGTTGATAATGTATTTGAGGATTAATATGAAAAGGATGACTGCACTGCGGCCATCCTTTTTGACAAAGAAAAATTTAAAACTTACCACTGAAGGTCATACCATTCCCGATATCCCTGATAAATGGTAACAGTCTCCTGATTCTCGATGTTTATAATCTTATAATAGCAATACTCGTCATCCGTCATTTCGCCCCCATATTCAATTTCTTTATAGAGAATATATTTTTCATTGGGAGAAAAGACAATCTGTTCCACACTATTGTTAACTTTTTCTACGCACTTTTCATCATCCGTTTCCGTATCATAAAGACATATTTCAGAATGGGCATTATCATAATAAGCAACTTGCCTGCCTGATTCGGAAACATCATATACGCTGTAGTCATATTCATCATTGTTTTCCGTTACTTTTTCCATCGAACCGTGAATGCTTTTTAAACCCCAGAAGCCCCTGCGGTACGGAATGGATTTAGAATTAAGGTAATCCCGGTCCCAGAAAACAATCTGCCCGGCATCCTCGATTTTGCGGTAAGCCTGCGACGGATACAGCTTAAAAGCATATTTAACCAAGGGCATAAATACCATACCGCCCAAAATCAATATGGCAGTACATACAGGAATAAAGAAAGCCAGAGCGATTTTTGATGCCGCTTTCATACCTTGCAGCGCTCTCTGCATCACAACGACTTCATAATCTTTAGTCTGTGTGACAGTGCCGGTAGGCTTGAATTTATTTTTTATCCAGAAATGCTCGCTCTGCATATTTCCCTTTACATATCCCAGCCTGACATAAGAAAATTTTTTGGTAAGATAACGGCATACCCCCTCAATAATGTCTGAACCGATTCCCTTGTACTGCATGGCGGCATCCATCATAAAAAAGCCGATAAAAGCTGTTTTTTTATCCGGATATTCCAATATTAAATCCATAACGGCAACCAGTTTTTCACCGCTCCAAAATCCTATATAATATTTGTCTTTTTCTGTTTTTCCGGGCGGGAGCGCCTGCATATCGGCACGAATGCTTTCCATGCTGACGGCAGGCGGACAGTACTCATAATATTGCGGATTACCCAGACAGAGTTCATAAACTGCCGAAACATCGGACTCCTTTATGATACTGACCTTATATACTTTAGACAGTCCTTGTATATTCATTTTGACTCCCTGACTTTCTTTCGTGTTTTTTCCTTATCAAAATATAACATATATTT
>CAMWMM010000171.1 GCA_947175285.1 uncultured Lachnospiraceae bacterium | reverse complement strand
TACTGATTAACCATGAAAAGTATACTGTCAGTTTTAGGACTGGCAGTACTTTTATATTATTATGAAATTATGCAACAGCGTAAATCACTTCAATGAGAATGCTACGCATTCTCAGAATCGAGTGCGCTGGCACTCGATTTTTACACACACAAAGAATCATGTCAGGAGGAGAGAAAATGGGTCAGATTATTGGCGAAGGCATTACTTTTGATGATGTACTTTTAGTACCGAGCTATTCACAGGTGATTCCTAATCAGGTAGACTTAACAACGTGGCTTACAAAGAAAATTAAACTGAACATTCCTATGATGAGTGCCGGTATGGATACGGTGACGGAACATAGGATGGCTATCGCAATGGCCAGACAGGGCGGTATCGGCATTATTCATAAGAATATGTCTATTGAGGCGCAGGCGGAAGAAGTCGATAAAGTGAAACGATCTGAAAACGGCGTCATCACGGATCCGTTTTCATTGACTCCGGAACATACATTAGCCGATGCAGATGCATTAATGGCAAAATTCAGAATTTCCGGCGTACCTGTTACGGAGGGAAGAAAACTTGTCGGTATCATTACTAACCGCGATTTGAAATTTGAAAAGGATTTTACGAAAAAAATCAAAGAGTCCATGACTTCCGAGGGACTGATTACGGCAAAAGAAGGTATTACGTTAGAAGAAGCAAAGCAGGTGCTGGCAAAAGCAAGAAAAGAAAAATTACCGATTGTAGATGATGACTATAATCTGGTAGGTCTGATTACGATTAAGGACATTGAGAAAACAATTAAATATCCGCTTTCCGCAAAGGACGAACAGGGCAGGCTTTTGTGCGGCGCCGGAGTCGGCATTACGGCAAATGTACTGGACAGAGTCGGCGCATTAATCGATGCGAAAGTAGATGTCATTGTTTTAGACTCCGCGCATGGACATTCCGAAAACGTGCTGCGCTGCGTCAGAATGATTAAAGAAAAATATCCGGACATTCAGGTAATTGCCGGAAACGTAGCGACAGGAGAGGGCACGAAGGCGTTAATTGAAGCGGGCGTCGATGCGGTAAAAGTAGGTATCGGTCCCGGCTCTATCTGTACGACACGTGTTGTTGCCGGTATCGGCGTACCGCAGATTACGGCAATTATGAACGCCTATGAAGTGGCAAAGGACTATGGTATTCCGATTATTGCAGACGGCGGCATCAAATATTCGGGAGATATGACGAAAGCGATTGCGGCAGGCGGTAATGTCTGCATGATGGGAAGTATCTTTGCGGGCTGTGATGAAAGCCCCGGAACATTTGAATTATATCAGGGAAGAAAATATAAAGTATACCGCGGCATGGGCTCTATTGCGGCAATGGAAAACGGCAGCAAAGACCGCTATTTCCAGTCAGACGCTAAAAAACTCGTTCCGGAGGGCGTAGAGGGACGTGTTGCTTATAAAGGTACGGTAGAAGATACCGTATTCCAGTTAATCGGCGGTATCCGCTCCGGTATGGGATATTGCGGTACAAAGACAATAGAGGAATTAAAACAGAACGGCAAATTTATTAAAATTTCCGCTGCCGCTCTGAGAGAGAGTCACCCGCATGATATTCATATCACGAAAGAGGCTCCGAACTATAGTGTCGAAGAGTAAGGTGATAATCAAAGATTTTCACCTGCGAATTTGTGCAGGCGTTGAAAACGCCTTTGCCCAAATATCGCGGGCTGAGCAAGAATGGAGGATTAATATGGAAAAGAAATCATTGGCACAGGAATTGTCTTCTAATACATATCCAGGCAGAGGTATTGTGATTGGCAAGTCTGTGGATGGAAAGTATGCCGTTACCGCTTACTTTATCATGGGCAGGAGTGTAAACAGCAGAAACCGTGTTTTTGTGACGGAAGGTGAGGGCATCAGAACACAGGCATATGACCCTGCCAAGTTAGAAGACCCCAGTCTTGTTATTTACGCGCCGGTCAGGGTATTGGGCAATAAAACGATAGTAACTAACGGCGATCAGACAGATACGATTTATGAACTGATGGACAAGCAGCAGACTTTTGAGCAGGCGCTTCGGACAAGAACTTACGAGCCGGATGGACCGAATTATACGCCTCGTATTTCCGGTATTATGCACTTGGAAAACGGCAGCTATAATTATGCAATGTCCATCTTAAAGAGCAATAACGGCAATCCGGATGCATGTAACCGTTATACGTTTGCTTATGAAAATCCTATTGCAGGCGAAGGACATTTTATCCATACCTATATGGGAGACGGCAATCCGCTGCCAAGCTTCGAGGGAGAACCGACATGGGTCGGCATAGAAGGCGATATCGACAGCTTTACGCAGATGATATGGAATAACTTAAATGAGGAGAACAAAGTGTCTCTGTTTGTCAGATATATTGAGATTGAGACCGGAAAATACGAGACGCGGATACTCAATAAAAATTCGTAGGCTGAAAAATTAGAAATGGAGAGTTAAGATGAAAGAATTGGAATTAAAATATGGATGTAATCCGAATCAGAAGCCATCCAGAATTTACATGGAGGACGGAAGT
The DNA here is from genome assembly GCA_947175285.1 of uncultured Lachnospiraceae bacterium. The sequence continues at coordinate 6,546 of CAMWMM010000171.1, read as the reverse complement.
GAACTGCCGATTACCGTATTAAACGGCAAGCCGGGTTACATCAATTTTCTGGACGCTTTTAACGGCTGGCAGCTTGTAAAGGAATTAAAGACAGCGACAGGACTTCCGGCAGCAGCTTCTTTTAAGCATGTATCACCTGCAGGGGCGGCAGTAGGTCTTCCGCTTTCCGATGTAGAGAAAAAAATATACTGGGTAGATGATTTGGATATCGAGTTTACACCGCTTGCAAATGCGTATGCGAGGGCGCGCGGTGCGGACAGAATGTCTTCTTTTGGCGATTTTATCTCTTTATCCGATGTGTGTGACACAGCTACCGCTAAAATTATCAAGAGAGAAGTTTCCGACGGCGTCATTGCGCCGGGGTATGAGCCGGAGGCGTTGGAAATCTTAAAAGCCAAGAAAAAAGGAAACTATAACGTGATTGAAATCGACCCTTCTTATATTCCGGCGCCGATTGAAGTGAAACAGGTATACGGCATCAGCTTTGAGCAGGGCAGAAACGAATTAAAGATTGACGAGGACTTTTTCAGTAAAATCGTCACAGATGCAAAAGAGTTACCGGAGCAGGCAAAGATTGACCTTGCCATTGCCATGATTACTTTAAAATATACGCAGTCTAACTCTGTCTGCTATGTAAAAGGCGGACAGGCAATCGGTATCGGCGCAGGGCAGCAGTCCAGAATCCACTGTACCAGACTTGCGGGTTCTAAAGCGGACAACTGGTATTTACGTCAGTCACCGAAAGTATTGGGCTTGCAGTTTACAGACGGCATCGGGCGCGCTGACAGAGATAATGCGATTGACTTATATATCGGCGAGGATGATATGGATGTGCTTGCCGAAGGCGCATGGCAAAAAATTTTCAAAGTAAAGCCTGAAAGATTTACAAGAGAGGAAAAACGCGCATGGTTAGACGGCATGAGTGATGTTGCGCTGGGTTCCGATGCGTTCTTCCCGTTTGGAGACAATATAGAACGCGCTTATAAGAGCGGCGTAAAATATATAGCGCAGCCGGGCGGATCCGTCAGAGATGATAACGTGATTGAAACATGTAATAAATACGGCATGGTGATGTGCTTTACCGGAATCAGACTGTTCCATCACTAAAAATGTGAAATGGGGGATTATGATGAGAAAGCGAAGAAGCAGGCAAGTCATTGCACTGCTGTTATCGTTGAGCCTTTTGACCGCATGTGCGGCGCAGGAGGCGGAGAATGGGAGCGATGTGAATCAGGATACGGCATCTTCGGAACAGAGTGAAGCCGCATCTTCTGATACACAGGCAGCGCCGATAGAGCAGTCAGAACAAGCAGCGTCGGCAGAGCAGACGACACCGGCAGAACAGGCAGAACCGGATGGAAAAGTGGCGGAAATATCTCCGGAAGTATATGTCGGACTGTTGGACGGAAAAAGACCGCAGTTAATCGTGGATATGGGCGCAGGCAGCGTGAATGTTACGCCATGTGTGGAGCCATATACGATTGCGCCGGATTTGAGTAACGTGGAGAATCTCTGGCAGTTTTATTTTGATGATGAATTGGCATCCATGATTGCGGAGAATGGTTTTGTTGTAAGCGGGAGTGCCGGACGTGAGTTTTTTCAAATCTATGAAACGAACAGGTATGCTCAGATTCCGAATTTTGTAACCGTGGATTCCCTGATGCATACCTATCATTTATATTTTTCACATTTATTAAAAAATATGGAAAAAGGTTATCTTTCGGATACACTGGAACAGTTGAGCAAAAAAATGCTTGCTGACAGCATCAGGCAATATGAAGCATTAAAAGGAAGCGAATGGGAGAGTGCGGCAAAACGCAATGTCGCGTTTTTCGGCGTGGGAGCAAAGCTCCTGGACGAGAATGCAGAGATACCTGATGATGTGGCGGATATCGTTCAAAATGAACTTGCCATGATTGAGCAGGCGGAGGGTATTCAATATTCCGGAATAACCGGAGATGAAGAGGATTACACACAGTATATTCCGCGTGGTTATTATGAAGGTGATGAGAGGCTTGAAAAATATTTCAAGGCTATGATGTGGTACGGCAGAATTCACTTTGAGCAAGGCTCGGAGGAGATGGACAGAAGCGCGCTTTTAATAACGCTTGCGCTTGCTGAGGATGAACAGGCATATGAAATGTGGCAGGCTGTTTATACCGTGACTTCTTTTTTTGCAGGGGAAAGTGATGACTTAGGCGTATATGAATATGCACCGGCGATTTATCAGGTGTATGGGGATGGCGTGACGTTGAAAAGTCTGCTTTCGGATAAAGAAGCATTTGAGAACTTCCATAAGCTGACGGCAGCGCTTCCTGTGCCGCAAATCAATTCCATTCCGATTGTACAGGGAGAAGATAATGTAATCTCCGGTTTTCGCTTTATGGGACAGCGTTTCACGATAGATGCTTCTATTATGCAAAAACTTATTTACAGTGATGTCAAGAAAAACAGCGCGGGTGATATCCGTATGCTTCCGGATGTACTCGACGTACCGGCGGCGCTTGGCAGTGACACGGCGCTTCATATTCTGGAAGAAAACGGAGAAACGGGATATGAAGGCTACATGGAAAATATGAATAAACTGCGGGAGAAACTCTCAGAGGAAAACAATCCTCTGTGGACGGCAAGCCTGTATGCGGGCTGGCTGTATACGCTTCGTCCGCTGCTTAACGTGAAAGGCGAGGGATATCCTGTCTTTATGCAGAGTGAAGAATGGATGAAGAAAGACTTGGAATGTTTTGCGGGCAGCTTTACGGAACTGAAACATGATACAATTCTGTATTCCAAACAGGTATTAGCCGAAATGGGCGGTGATGGATATGAAGAAATACCCGATGACAGGGGATATGTGGAACCGGAACCTCTTGTGTATGAAAGATTTATCCATCTTGCAGAGCAGACAGCATGGGGATTGAAAGGATATGGTATGCTGGATGCGGAAGATGAAGAGAACCTATCGAGGCTTTCACAGATGGCAGAACAGCTACTGACTATATCGGTCAAAGAATTGCAAAACGAAGACCTGACAGATAATGAATGTGAGTTTATCAGGACATATGGCGGTAATATCGAGCATTTCTGGTATGAGGCATTGAAAGGTGAAGCTGATTCGGTTAATGCACAGGAATTTCCGGCGGCGCTTGTTGTGGATATTGCGACAGACCCGAACGGTACGGTATTAGAGGCTGCAACAGGAAATCCGTCTAACATTTATGTTGTTGTAAATGTGGCGGGAAAGATAAAAATTGCCAGAGGAAGTGTATACACATTCTATCAATTTCCATGGCCGATGGAAGACCGGTTGACGGATGCAAAGTGGCGCCAGTTGATGGGTATTGCTCCGGACGAAGAGGGATACTACAATTATGACAATACATTCGAGCAGCCGGACTGGACGGATAGTTATCGATATCATTATGAGTAGGAATAAAATTTTGAAAAAGACAGTTATTAGAATCAGTATTATTTTTATAGCGATATTAAGTGCAGGAGCCGTTTTTCTTCTTTTATGGAAAGACGGCTTCTTTCTGCCACGCTGGATTATGTGGCAAAATGAGGATTTTCCGGCGGTACAGGGAAAATACGAAATTGTGCTGAAAGGAAAAGAAGTCCGTATTTTACAGGGGGATGCGCTTATATGGACTTCCCCGGGAAATCTGAAAGTGCAGTCGGTCATTTCTGCCGATATTGACAATGATAATGAGGAGGAATTGCTGCTGCTTTGTTGGAAAATAGGACGGTATGGCAGTCACAGACCCTTCTGGGTTGAAAAAGATGAATCGAAATGGTCGCAGCATCTCTTTGTATATGAGTATCAGGAAGATAAAATAAAACCGAAATGGATGTCGTCATATATTGGACAGGATGTTGCCGAAATGTGTGTGCGGGAGAGAGCGACACACGGCAGCTGCCTTTGGCTGACAGAGCCGGACGGGCAAAGCACTAGCTGGATTTGGGATTCCTGGGGATTTGCAAAAGAGGATACGGATGTTTCATTTGTAGTATTCGGAGATAATCTGATTCATGAACCAATATACAGATACGGACTGCAGGGAAGCGGGTCATTCGACTTTTTATATGAAAATATCAGGGAGCAGATTAAGGAAAGTGACATTTCTGTCATTAATCAGGAAACGCCGCTTACGGACAATCCGGCGATGTACAGCGACTATCCGAGGTTCGGCACACCGATTGAGGTAGGAGAGGCGATTGCGGATGCCGGATTTGACATTGTGACCTGTGCGACCAATCATGCGCTTGACAAAGGAAGTGCGGGCGTTCAGACGACAAAGGATTTTTTTGAGGAACATGATGTGATATGTCTTGGCATACAATCTGCGGATGAGAAAGAAGAAAAACCCTATGAGATTGTGACAAGAAACGGAATCCGTTTTGCATTGTTCAACTATACCTATGGCACGAACGGCATTAGAATACCGGAAGAAAATCCGTATATGGTGCATTTATTAGAAAATGAAGATAAAATCAGGGAAGATATTGCAAAGGCAGAAGCGGAAACGGATTTTATTATTGTTTTTGCCCATTGGGGAACGGAATACGCAGAAGATGCCGATGAATTTCAGCAGAAGTGGGCGCAGATATTTCTGGAATGTGAAGTGGATGTGGTTGTCGGTACGCATCCGCACGCGCTTCAGCCTTATACTATTCTTACAGACGAAAGCGGTCATGAAATGCTGATTTACTATTCCATCGGCAATTTTATCAGCGCGCAGCAGGAGGAATCCTGTGTAAAAGGCGGCATGGCAGCTTTCACCGTATCTCTTACACCGGAGGGCTGCCGGATTACGGAATATACATTACAGCCACTGACAATCACACGCAATAAAGACGGTGGATATGCAGTGACATTCTCTTGATGCCTATCTTATTTCTCAAAAAATATTTAAAAAAATGAAAATGATGCAAAAATGATGCAAAAATGATGAAACTTTGATGCAAATGGGGTGTAAAATAATGTGAAGAGAAGTTCTGGGACTTCTAGGCATCAGGGATGCCTTTTCACATCGAAGAATGCCTAAAATGCGGCATTCTTCATCCAGATTTATGAGAAAGAGGCTGATGAGGTATGTATACGGAAATGTATATCGGTGGAGAGAATAAAAGTGATAAGAAAAAAATGCTAAAGGCATGCAGCATCATATTATGGATTATTATGATTGGAATTGTTGTGTTTTTTACATTTCAATCTTTGATAAAATGAGAAAGGTAAGAATATTATAATGAAGAAGAGACAAATGATACTGGCTGTTTTGCTGGCAGCGGTTTTAACAGGCTGCGGGCAGAAGGACGGAAGCGAACAGGCATTAGAGGAAACCGGAATTGGCACGGAGTTGGAAAACGACACACAGGAAGATGGCAGCACACTGGCAGAGAGCAGTGTAAAACCAGAAGAAGACACGCAGTCGGAGAATGATACACAGGATGAAAATGTCGCGCAGACAGACGACAGCGAGCAGAGCGAAGCACAGCAGGAAGAGCGCGCTTTCGGAGATGTAACAACGATGGATAATAACGTGGGAGGAAGAGAACTGCCTATTTACTGCGTGGATACGGAGGAAAAGAAAGTGGCTCTCAGCTTCGATGCTGCTTGGGGAAATGAAGATACGCAGGAAATTCTTTCTATTTTAAAGGAACATGATCTCCATGTGACTTTCTTTATGACCGGCGGATGGGTAGAAAGTTATCCGGAGGATGTAAAGGCAATTCTGGATGCAGGTCATGATTTAGGCAATCACAGCGAAAATCATAAGAATATGAGCGAGCTCTCCGATGAGGAAAAAACAGAGGAACTGATGGCAGTACACCGGAAAGTAAAAGAACTTACCGGTTATGATATGTTTTTATTCAGACCGCCTTACGGAGATTATGACAATGGCGTCATAAATGTGGCGAAAGATTGTGAATATTATGCGATTCAATGGGATGTAGACAGCCTGGACTGGAAAAATGAGGGATTAGAGAACATTATTGAAACCGTAATGAACCACAAGAATCTCGGAAACGGCAGTATCATTCTCTGCCATAACGGAGCGGAATATACGGCACAGGCGCTGGAGACACTGATTACCAAGTTAGAAGAACAGGGATATGAAATTGTTCCCATTTCAGAACTGATTTACCGGGAGGATTTTCATATGAACTATGAGGGGCGGCAGATAAAGAACTAGATTTTTAAATTTTCTACAGCTTCTATATCCATCCCTGAAATATGGGCGATTTCTTCTAATGAATAAGTTCCCGCCGACAGCATACGGAGTACGATGCTTTCAATGCCTTCCCTGATTCCGACTTCCCTGCCAGCTTCTCTGCCGGCATTATATTCATCTTTTCGTAATAATGCTAATTCACGCTCTTCATCATATTCAAATATGCTCATATGAATTGCCTCCGCTCGGTTTTTTCGCAGAAAATCTGCTAATATATTCTCTTTGATACATTCGTCAACGGCACGGTTGACTGCCTCATCAAGTGTGATATCAGGCTGTCCGGCATATTTGCGTACGCGTTCTACATACAACATAT